>CAZKUZ010000001.1:0-5737 GCA_964556045.1 uncultured Thermodesulfobacteriota bacterium
CCCGAAAGAAGATTCCACCATGAGGATGGAAGCCACCACCTCTTTCGGCACCCCATAGACTTTTTCAATTTTCGTAAAGACCGTCTTGTGTTTCAAAAGGTATTTCTGTGCTTTCCGGATCGTCTCTTTCTTGAGGAACCGACGGTAATCGGCCATAACCTCCTTGTGCGTCACGTTTTTGAGGACGAGCTCCATTTCAACCCGATCAAACGATCCCTTGAAGCAATTCCGAACTGTCTCCTCTGAAACCCCCTGCTTCAATAATGCGTTTTTAACCGATTTAGGAACCCGGATAGTCTCCGACGGCAAGACGGCAGCGGAAAAAAAGAGGAAAAGAGCACACCCAAAGAGAATCGAGATAAGTCGCCTTGTCACCGCTGTATCTGCATTCCACGTATCAAGTCTTCTCTCTCAACCTCCCCATGACCGGCTCCTGCTTCTAACGCCAATACCCGTGTCTCCATCTACCTCCCGATTCGCGATGCCCAGGAACCCACTGACGGTGAAGTTGCGCCTGAAGCTCAGGGGGGATTACCCAGTGTCCGGAAACCCAGCGCCCTTCCGCATCCCAGTTCCCGGAAACCCATTTGGCGTCGGGATGCGGATAAACGACAGGGCACCAATGTGCGGGAACCCATCCGTTTTTTCCCCAGTAAGACGGCACCCATTCTTTTCCTGGAGGAATATCCACGATCTTTTCCCAATGATCCTTAACCCAGGCATAAGGGGCATCCGCCGGAGGAGCAGGAACCAGCTTCCATCCACTTTCGACTTTGACCCACACCTTGCCGCCCGGAGGGAGAGAAGCAGGCCTGATACTTGAAGGAGCATAAAATGAATGTCCGCAAAAAGGACATATCACCAATGCTAACACCATCAAGAAAATTAACCTTGTAACCTTGCCAAACTATCTTTCCTCATGATTCGCCCCAACTTTTGTTTAAAGTATAGCACACCGTGAATATTCCGTAAAGAAGTCCGATAGATTCCCAAGACACCGCCTTTACTCGAAAAGCTGCTTCTTCTTTCTCCTTGACTTGCCGATTTTTTTTATGCTAAATCCTTACAGAGGAATGGAAATTCCAATCACCAATCAGGGAAAGGAGGTGGATTCTTCTCAACTGTTCATAATTCCCAAACTAAGTTAACCTTATAAAGGAGGATACATATGAAACGTGCAGCCATTTTTACGCTTTTGTTTGTCTTCGTTCTCTTCGGTGCTGCCGTGATGGTGCCGAGCGCGCACGCAAAAAAAATCGTCGTTAAATTCGGACACGTGGCCCCCCCATTCCACGGCCAGCATCAGGGATGCCTTGCTTTTGCCAAATATGTGGAGAAGAAAACGAAAGGCAAAATCGATATCAAGGTCTTTCCCATGGGTCAACTGGGAGGCGAACGCTCCATGGCCGAACAGGTTCAGTCCGGAACCCTCCAGATGGCAGCCATCACGACCGCCGTTCTTTCCAACTTCGTGCCGCAGGCGGCGCTGATCGACCTTCCTTTCATCTTTCCTGACAGGAAAACCGCTTACAAAACCCTGGATGACAAGGAATTTCAGAAAAAGTTCTTCTCGTACTTTCCCAAAAAGGGCTTCGTCGCCATCGGGTGGACGGAAAACGAATTTCGCGACCTTACCAACTCAAAAAGGCCCATCCATAAACCGTCCGACCTCAAGGGGCTGAAAATCCGCGTCATGGAAAGCCCCATTTTCCTTGACACCTTTAAACAATTGGGCGTTCAACCGGTACCCATGCCCTTCCCTGAAGTATACAACGCCCTTCAGCAGGGCGTCATCGACGGGCAGGACAATCCGCTGCTGACGTCGGTCCTCATGAAGTTCACGGAAGTTAACAAGTATGTCACAATGACGCATCATATCCTGACGGAGTGCGTGATCATCATCAATCCCGATTTCTGGAACACTCTCAGCGCCAGCGAGAAAAAAATCTTCCGGGAGGCCGCGGACATCTGTATTAAAGTCAACCGCAAAGTCAACGCGGACCTCTACAAGAACAAAATCTGGAAGGTCGTGGAGAAAAAACACATCAACGTGGTTAAACTTACCCCGGAAGAGAGGGAGGCATTCAAAAAGGCCATGACCCCGGTCTATGCCAAGTATAAAGAGATCGTGGGCCCCGATCTCTTCGATCTCTTCGAAAAGAAGATCAAGTACTACCAGACACATTAAACCTCTAATAAATGTGCGGCGGAGACATAGAATTGTTTCCGCCGCACTACTATTCTTTTACCACCGCCAATGAAAAAAATAATTAAATGGTTGGAACGTCTCGAAGAGTGGGTATTGGCCTATACCCTCCTTATAATCGTGGTTCTTTCCTTCATCCAGGTAGTGCTTCGGTACGCCTTCCACTACAATTTCACCTGGTTCGAGGAATTCGGGCGTTACATCTGTATCTTCATGACCTTCCTGGGCGCAAGCATCGCCGTCAAAACCGGGGCCCATTTTTCCATGGACGCCGTTGTCCAGGCGGTTCCGGGAAGGGCTGCCCATCTCATGAAGGCCTTCGTCAATTTCTGCTGCGGGCTCTTTTTTATCGTCGTCATTTATTACGGCACCCTTCATTGCTTGAAGCTTCACCGTTTCGGAGTCAAAACAGCGGCCATGCGGATTCCCATGTACGTTCCATACCTCTCGATTCCCGTTTTTTCCTTCACCATGGGGCTCCGCTTCTTTGGAAAGTCCTTCTTCCACCTGAAGGCCTTCGCCCGCAACAACCCCTTCCAACCCTGAAAGGAAAGCCATGGTTCCCACCATCATCATCTCCTTCGCCCTCATGCTCCTACTCAGCTTTCCCATCTCAATCCTCCTTGGGATCGTCACCACGCTCGCCATCCACTTTCACACCATCACGCCCCTGACAATCCTTCCCCAGCAGCTTTTCAACGCCCTGGACAATTTTATCCTTTTGGCCATTCCCTTCTTTATTCTTGCCGGTGGAATCATGACGGAAGGAGAGATCGCCCAGCGACTCATCGATATCATGAATGTCTTCGTGGGACGTTTCAGCGGCGGGCTCGCCCTCGCCACGGTGGTCGCCTGCATGTTTTTCGCTGCCCTCTCCGGCAGCAGCCCCGCCACGGTGGTTGCTATCGGCACCATCATGATCCCCGCCCTGAAGAAATACGGGTATGACGAGGAGTTCGCCACGGGTCTTGTCACGTCGGCGGGGTCCCTGGGAATCGTCATCCCTCCCAGCATCCCCATGATCCTCTACTGCCTCGTGATGAACGTCTCCGTCGCGAAGCTCTTTATGGCGGGTATCGGTCCCGGCCTCCTCATCGGGGCGGTTTTCGCGGGCTATACCATCTTCAAGGCCAAACGGCACGGCTGGAGTAGTCACAAGAAATACTCCCTCTCGGAAACACTGGAGGTCCTTCGAAAGGGTGTATGGGGCCTTATGCTCCCCATTATCGTCCTGGGCGGCATCTATACCGGCATCTTCACCCCCACGGAAGCGGCGGCCGTTTCCGTCGTTTACGCCCTGTTCGTGGAATTCTTCATCTACAAGGAACTGACGCTGAAAAAACTCACGAAGATCCTGAGAGACTCCGCTGTTCTTTCCGGCGCCCTGCTGTTCATCCTGTCATGCGCCATGACCTTCGTCTGGCTGCTGACTTCCGAGCAGATCCCCCAGCAGGTGGCAGACGCCGTCATCCGCTACGTCCATAACTGGTGGACCTTTCTCATCGCCGTCAATGTCCTCTTCCTCATCATGGGCACCTTCATGGACGATGTCTCCGCCATGCTTATCCTGTCCCCCATTTTTCTCGAAACCCTCCACAGGTTTCATATCGATCTCATCCACTACGGCGTGGTCATGGTTCTGGTCATCGAATTCGGGTTTCTCACCCCCCCATTCGGCCTCAACCTTTTCGTCTCCATGGGTATCACAAAATGGCCACTGACCCGCGTCGCCCGGTCGGTGGCCCCCTTCATTCTTCTCCTCCTCCTCTGCGTCGCGCTGGTCACGTTCATCCCGCAGATCTCCACCTTTCTCCCGAATTTCTTCTACGATTAGAATCCATAACTGCCTGGAAATCAGGCGGATTCAGAAATGAGGGGTCGGCCTCCGAGAAACGGGGTCAGCTCTTCGAATATCTCCATCTGTCTGTTCTCCATCTCTTGCGCCTTTTCCTCGGAAACCCCTTCATGATTGTAGCCCGAGAGATGGAGAATCCCGTGAATCAGGTAGAGCAAGAGCATCTCATCAGGAAGATACCCGAGCCTTTTCGCCTCATCCTGGGCTTCGTCCACGGAAAGAATCACATCTCCCAGATAGGACGCATCCCCCGCCACGGCCTCCCCTTCGTTCATGGGAAAAGAGATGACATTGGTGGGCCGGTCACGCCCCAGGTATTCGCGATTATACCCCTGGATCTCTGAACTATCCGTCACAACAATAGAAACAGAGGCCCCGTCACGGCCGAGAGATTTTAGGACCTGTTCCCCAAACCATGCGACACTTTCCGTGTTAATCTTTATGCGACCTTGCCGATTTTCCGCCCATACGTCGGCCATCTTTCACCGTTTTCCTTTTTCACCTTTTTTCCCTCCGTGGAGGGGTAATCGATTCGGTGATGAAAAATCGCCATCAGGACAATCCGGAACCTGTTTGCAATCTGGTGGAGGTTCTTCAAGGTCAGCTCACACTCATCCAGCTGGCCGTCCAGGAAGATACGGTTGATGGTCTCCTGGACAATCGTCGTAATCCGAGCGGGTGTCGGGGCATCCAACGACTTCGCCGTTGCTTCCACGGCATCCGCCAGCATGATGAGACCCGCTTCCCGGGTTTGAGGCTTGGGACCCGGATAGCGAAAGATCTTCTCATCAATCTCCTCCGCGTTACCGCCGGCCGCCTCCACCGCCTTGTTGTAAAAAAAGCGGATCAAGCTCGTTCCGTGATGCTGTTGGATAATGTCGATAATCTCACTCCCGAGACGGTAGGTCTTGGCGAGCTCCACCCCTTCCTTGACGTGGGAAATAAGGATCAGGCTGCTCATGCTCGGGGAGAGCTTGTCATGCTTGTTGTCTCCCCCCTGTTGATTTTCGATGAAATAGAGGGGCTTCTTTATCTTGCCGATATCGTGGTAGTAGGCCCCCACTCGAACCAGGATGGGATGGGCTCCGATGTCACGCGCCGCCGCCTCCGCGAGGCTGGCCACCATGATGCTGTGATGGTAAGTGCCGGGAGCCTTCAAAATCATCTCTTTCAGGAGCGGATGGTCCAAGTTGGCAAGCTCAAGGAGTTTGATATCGGTCGTGTATCCGAAAAGGGTCTCGAGAAGGGGGGTAAATCCCAAAACCAGGACCCCTGAAATAAACCCGCCCACGATGGAGAACATGAAACCCCATCCCGTGGAATAAGAAACGAACGATCCCTGAACCATCCTGTCGGCAGCAATGAGGACACCTCCAAGGACTCCTGTCGCGATCCCCGCCCATAGGACCCTCGACCGTTTCTCGCACCGGGAGACAAGCTCCGCCCCAAGGATATTCATCAAGAAGACAAACATACCGAAAGAGGCCGAAGAATCGACGACCATGGCGAAAAATATGCTCAAGACTACGGAGAAAACCAGGGCAATTTCCGAATTCAAGGCGATCCGGACAAACATCCCCGCCGCCGCCACCGGGAAAAGGAAGAGAAGAACCCGCGCCTCAAAGACAGGGAAAACCGCCTTGATGGCATAGGAGATATAGTAATAGAATTTCAGC
>CAZKUZ010000002.1:0-3366 GCA_964556045.1 uncultured Thermodesulfobacteriota bacterium
GTGCTTCAGTTTTTCTATCTTTTCACTCATAACTATCCCTCACTCACCTTTTTCAACACCGCGTAGTGTTTCATGAAATCCAGATCTTCAATCTCATAGCCGCTCAGCTCTTTTTCATCCCCAAGAATATCCATGACAACAATCTTCCCATCCTTTATCGTCACGTGCGCAGCGTCTTCCATGATGATGTTGTCGGGCTTGATCTCCCCGTCATACAATGTTGACAGACACATTTTATCTCCTCCTATTTATAGGCGATTCCCTTTTTTTCTTCAACAAACTGCTGCGCGGCAAAGGCGGCCGTGGCTCCTTCCCCGCAGGCGGTAACAACCTGTCGAAGAATCTTCTTTCTCACATCCCCACAGGCAAAGACTCCTTTTTGCGAGGTTTCCATCTGTTCGTTCGTCAAGACAAAACCCCGTTCATCAAGGTCTATCTTCCCCTTGAGGAATTGACTGTTGGGGATGTTTCCCACGTAGATAAAAATTCCCGCACACGCCAATTCCTTGGTCTCACCGGTCTTGAGATTTTTCAAACGCACTCCCTCGACCGACTGATCCCCCAGGATCTCCTCGACAACCGTATCCCAGATGAATTCTATCTTGTCGTTCTGAAAGGCCTTTTCCTGGATGGCCTTGGCCGCCCGCAGACGATCCCTCCGGTGAACGATATAGACCTTTTTGGCGAACTTCGTCAAAAACATGCCTTCTTCCACGGCCGCGTCACCGCCACCGACCACCACGAGTTCCTCGTCCCTGAAAAAGGCGCCGTCACAGGTGGCACAGTAAGACACTCCCTTACCGCGCAATTTTTCTTCTCCCGGCACACCCAACTGGGCAACCGTGGCCCCCGCGGCAATGATGACGGCGTGGGATGTGTACCTCCCGTCCTGCCCGACGACCGCGAAGCCGTCATCCAGGACCTCCAGGTCCACCACCTCGTCCGTCTTGATTTCCAACCCGAAACGGAGAGCCTGGTCCTTCATGGACATCATCAACTGAGGTCCGGACACTCCATCCACAAAACCCGGATAGTTATCAATCCAATAGGTCGTCGCCGCTTGCCCTCCGGGTAGAAGTTTTTCCAAAAGCAGGGTTTTCATATCTCCGCGCGCGGCGTAGAGGCCCGCTGTCAATCCTCCCGGTCCGCCTCCGATAATAACAACATCATACTCCATGTTCATGCCTCCTCATCCGTAGAAATTTAGCTCCACTTGAAAATATAAGTTTGATATTCCAAACAATCAAGGTATTCTCACGTTTAAATCGAATTTTCTCCTCCGGCTGCCGCGTCAATCCGTTTCGATGTTCAGGTTCAAAAGGCGTGCAGCATTCTCCCGGCAGATCATCCGAACCTTTCCCTCGTCCTTCACGGAATCTGAGATTTGCCTCAGATACCGCTGCGGAGGGATCAAGGGGTAATCCGTCCCAAGCAAAATTCTGTCGTAGCCGATAATCCGGCCCGCCACATCGAAGATCAAAGGATGGTAGAGAAAAGGTGACGCCGCCGTGTCATAATAGACATTCCTGAACAGGGCCTTCAGTTCCTTCATCAGCTCAAAAAAGAGGATTCCGCCGCCCCAGTGAGCCAGAATGATGGTGTTGTCCGGGAAATTCCGGACCAGGAGCTCGATCTCCGTGAGGTTTTTCATGCTCTTTCCGGGGTAGACGTGTCCCACCGGTTCGTTGGTGTGGATCAACAACGGCAGGTCCGCCTCTCTCAGGACCTCCATTACGGGCCGGAGAGAGTCGATCACCTCCTCGTCGATAACCCTGTCGTAAAAGGCGATTTCACCGATTCCCCTGGCACCCTTTTCGACACAGCGCACCGCCTCCTCTTCCGCGCCCGGGGCCAGCGGATTGAGACAGGCGAAGGGGATCAAACGGCCCGGATACCTCGGGGCGGCATCGAGGATATAATCGTTGTGCTCACGGTTGAGCCCCTGATCGGCCCAGGGGAAACCGAAGACGACCGAGGCCGCCACCCCTTGATCCTCCATGGCCTGGATCATCTCGTCGGCATTCACCATCCGCGCCTTTTCGTTCCCGTAGATCCCCTTGAAAACCTCATCCCTTCCCGCATAGTCCTTCCGATTCCGTTGCACCCAGTCGGGAAAGAGATGGGTGTGGACATCCACCATCCAGGGAGTTGTCATGACATCTTGCCCTTGGAAAAGCCGTACCAGCCCAGCTTCTCCCCCACGGCGCGGTAATCGTGGACACCCGGGCAATAGGCGATAGGGGCGAACTTCTCGAGCGTAATTTTTCCCCTCTCATCGAGGATCGTCTCGTCCCTGTGGACGGTGAGGATCTCCCCGACAAACAGGGTGTGGCTGCCCAGATCGAGTGTATGCCTCAATCGACATTCCATGTTGACGGGGCACTCGAGGATCAACGGTGGTTTGATCTTCGCGGCCTTCTCCGGCGTCAGGCCCGTCAAGGCGAACTTGTCTTTATCCTTGCCCGAGACGACCCCGCAGACGTCCACCGCCCGAGTGATCCCGGCATGGGGAACATTGACACAGAATTCTCCCGTCTCCATCAGAAGCCTGTAACTGTAACGATCGGGGCGAATCCCGATTCCGAGCATGGGGGGTTCCGAGTTCACGACTCCCGCCCAGGCAAGGGTGATGATATTCGGCGGTCCTTCCACGCCCTGGGTCGTAACCAGTACCACCGGCGTGGGGATCAGATCGGTCGAGGCCTTGACTTCTCTCTTCATCTCAAACCTCCCTTATTCCTCCTCAAACATGGAGACATCTCCCTTGCCCTTGCGCAGCACCACCGGGGCGTCTCCCGTCAGGTCGATGACGGAGGAATGCTCCGCCGCAATGACCCCCCCGTCAATAATATAGGCCAACTGGTGCCCGTAGGTCTCCTTGATCAGCTCCGGGTCGTCAAAGAGCTGATCCTCGTTGTGGGTAATGCTGGTGTTGATGATGGGGTGCCCGAGGGTCTTCACGATTTCGAGACAGATCTTGTTGTCCGGCACCCGGATGCCCACCGTCTTCTGCCTGGTCTGAACGATCTTCGGAACGAGCTTCGTGGCCTGAAGGACAAAGGTATAGGGCCCCGGCAAGAGCCGCTTCATGATCTTGTAGGCGTAATCCTGCACGTAGGCATACTGGCTGATATCACTCAGGTCGGAACAGATAAATCTCAGAGGCTTGTTCCGTTGCTTCCCCTTGATCTGGTAGACCTTTTCGATGGCGTTTTTATTGAACAGGTCGCACCCGATCCCGTAAACGGTGTCGGTAGGATAGGCGATCACCTCTCCCCGGTTCAAGGCCTCCACGACCTTGTTGATGAGCCTTCCTTGAGGATTATCGGGATTGATCTTCAAAATCTGCATGTGTGTCTCCTTTTG
>CAZKUZ010000003.1:0-2416 GCA_964556045.1 uncultured Thermodesulfobacteriota bacterium
TGGCCGAAGAAATCGCCTCTTGCGGCTGTGTCTTTTCTGAATTTCCCTGCCAGCGCCCCCCGGAACCGAGAAATTTTCCGAGGCGCAACCGGATCATCAGCGGCCTTTCACGAGGCGTGCTCGTCGTTCAGGCCACGAAACGGAGCGGCTCCCTTATCACGGCCCGCCTGGCCCTGGAGCAGGGCCGGGAGGTCTTCGCCCTGCCCGGACCGCCCGAATCCCCCCTCAGCCGGGGCTGCCACGCCCTGATCAAACAGGGCGCCAAGCTGGTGGAGAACGTAGACGATATCCTGGAAGAGCTGGCCCTGCCGATACACCCGGAGGAAACGCGGCCGACCCCCACGCAGCCCAAACTGAAAGGACTGGCTGCCCGTCTATATCAACATCTCGGCAGCGAACCCGTCCAAATCGACCAGCTCTGCCAAATCAGCGAAACAGACCCAAAAGACGCGCTTCCCGCCCTCCTCTCCATGGAAATCATGGGACTGATCGTTCGGCTTCCTGGCCAATGCTTCGCGCGCAAAGAGATACCCTTAGGAGAAAACAGATGAAAAAAGCCTTAGTGGTCGTGGAATCCCCAACCAAGGCCAAGACACTCGGCCGTTTCCTCGGCAAAGACTTCAAGATCCTCGCCACGTACGGTCACGTCCGGGCCTTGCCCAGCAAGCAGGGATCGGTGGACGTAAAAAACGATTTTGAGCCCAAGTACGAGATAATCCCCGAAAAAAAGAAGCACATCGACCGGATCAAAAAGGCCCTGTCGGGCGTAAACACCCTCTATCTCGCCAGCGACATGGACCGGGAGGGCGAGGCCATCTCTTACCACCTCCTGAAGGCCCTGGACCTGAACGGGAACGGAAAAAGGGGGGATCTCGCCATCCACAGGATCGTGTTCCACGAGATCACAAAAGAAGCCATTCAATCGGCCATCAAGGAACCCCGCGACATCCTGATCCCCCTGGTGGACGCCCAGCAGGCGAGGGTGGTCCTCGATTATCTCTACGGGTTCACGCTGAGCCCCCTCCTCTGGAAGAAGGTGCGGACCGGCCTCTCCGCGGGCCGGGTTCAATCGGTGGCCCTCCGCCTCATCTGTGATAGAGAAAAGGAGATCCAGGCCTTTACCCCGAAGGAATACTGGTCGATCCAGGCCAAATTCTCGGGGCCAAAGGAGACGGCACCGTTCGAGGCCGAGCTTGTGGTCTATGACGGGACGAAGCTGAAGAAGTTCGACATCAAGAAGGGGGAAAAGGCCGAAGAGATGGTCGCCCTCTTGAGGGAAAAGGGATACTCGGTGAGCACTATTGGCCACAAGAGGACTCGGAAGACCCCGCCCCCTCCCTTCATCACCAGCACCCTTCAGCAGGAGGCGTCCCGGAAGCTGAATCTCTCCCCGTCCCGAACCATGCGCCTGGCCCAGCAGCTCTATGAGGGAATCGATATCGGGCAAGGACCCGTGGGACTGATTACCTACATGCGGACGGACAGCGTTCACCTGGCGAAACAGGCCCTGCACGACGCAAAACAGATCATCCTCGAACGTTTCGGGGAACCCTACGCCCTTCCAAGGGCACGCGTTTACAAGAACAGGGTAAAAAACGCCCAAGAGGCCCACGAGGCCATCCGTCCCACCGACCTGAGGCGCACGCCGGATCAGCTCAAATCGGCGCTTTCCCCCCAGCTCCTCGATCTCTACCGCCTTATCTGGAACCGAACCATCGCCTCCCAGATGGCCCCCGCGGAGTGGGACACCCAAACGGTTCTCATCGATTCACAGGACAACACCGCCCGGTTCAAGGCCACGGGGAGCCTCCTTGTCTTTCCGGGATATCTAAAGGTCCTGAACGAAACCGCGAAGGAAACCCTGCTCCCGCCCCTTGAGGAGGGAGAGACCCTCACTCTAAAAGAGATCACTCCCCTTCAACACTTTACGCAACCCCCGCCTCGCTACACGGAGGCCTCTCTCATCAAGACCCTGGAGAGCTACGGGATCGGGCGGCCTTCCACCTACGCGACGGTGCTTCAAACCCTCCGGAACCGGGACTACGCCCGCCTGATCCGCAAGGCCTTCGTGCCTCAGGAGATTGGGATGATCGTGAGCGACCTGTTGGTCAACCACTTCTCCCACTACGTGGACACCCACTTCACCGCCCGCATGGAGGAGCAGTTGGACCAGATCGCGCAGGGGAAAATGGCGTGGAAACCGATGGTCCGAGCCTTCTGGGAAGACTTTTATCCCCTGGTCAAAAAGAAAGAAGAGGAATTGAAACGCTCCGATATCCTGACGGAAAAGACGGACGAGGCCTGTCCGGAATGCGGAAAACCGCTGGTCATCCGCTATGGAAAGTACGGAAAATTCATCGCCTGCTCCGGTTTCCCGGAATGCCGCTACCGCCGTCCCCTGGAGGAAAAGGAGAAG
>CAZKUZ010000004.1:0-1653 GCA_964556045.1 uncultured Thermodesulfobacteriota bacterium
TTACTTCGTAGATCTCCTTAACAAATCTTAATGCCCTTTTCCAAACTTCTAAACGATGATGAGGCCTCATGGTCCACCCTCAACTCTCCTACTCGTCACTTGTCACTCGTCACTTCCTTTGAGCCTTGAGCTTATTTGCTCGTTACTTCCCTTCCGCTACTTCCTCATAAACCTCTTCGAACCGCCTCACCATCCGTGCGAGGCTGAATTTCTCCACGATTCTTCGGCGGGCCGCTTTTCCCAATGCCTCGCGCTCCACGGGAGTCATTTTCAGCATCTTTTCCATCCCATCTGCCAGGGCCGACGGATCTCTCGGCGGAACCACAATCCCGGTTTTTCCCACGATCTCCCTTGCGTCCCCCACCTCCGTGGACACGCAGGGAATCGCACACGCCATGGCCTCGCCCAGGACATTCGGAAAGGCCTCCGTGAAGGAGCTGAGGCAAAAAATATCCATGGCATTCATCAGTTCCGAAATATCCTCTCGTTCCCCCAGCAAGCGAAAACGGCTACGCCACCTCTCCGGGATTCCCCGCTCAAAAAACTCGTTCTCGACACGAACACCCGCGCCGGCCATGAGAAAATAAACGTCATACCCCTTCGCCAGCACACCGCAGGCCGCCTCCAGAAACGTGTCGTGATCCTTCATGGGGTGGAAACGGGCGACATGACCCACCACCAAGGCTTTCTCCGGGAAACGCAGCGCGGCGCGTCCTTTCTCCCGGCTGGTTTCGTCTGGGAAAAACAGGTCCACGTCGATCCCGTTCGGGATAACCTCTCCCTTTTGCGCCGCGAAACCATACCTTTCATGCTGAACCCGGGCAGCCCGGCTATTGTAAACAATCTTCCGGGGCGATGAAGAGAAAAACCGCCCCGCACGAACAATCATCCGGGTCATCCGCTTCATCCCCGCGAAACCGTCCAGGGAATGCCGGATGGTCCAAACCAGCGCCGGTGCCTTTCCCCTGCTCCGCCAGGCATACGCGGCCGCCAGGTTTCCATGATACATCCATCCCTGAATGATATTAGGACTGAAACGATGAAGGATTTCCAGGAGCGCGCGACGCCCGGACGGTCCCGGAACATTCCCCCGGATCCCCAAAACCGAAACCGGAACACCCAGGGCCTCGATCCGAGCCCCGAAACACCCCTTGTCCCTCAAGGAAACAACACAGTGCACGAGAGCATCGTTCCCGCTGCCCTTCAACAAATTGTAAAGACCCTGCTCCGCCCCTCCCGTATCCAAATCCGTAATGATGTGCAAAATCCTTATCACTTGTCACTATTCGCTCGTTACTATTCGCTCGTCACTCGTTTCTCTTTCACCTTTCAGTTTCGAGCTTCCCTTCCAACTCTATACAACACGTAAACTCCGGAACGATAAATGATGTCGTCTTTCCGAAACCCCACATCCTCCGGCTTGACATAATTCGTATTAACGCACCAGAATCTCAACTCGTATTTTCTAGAAAGCTCCTCCACAGGCATTCTCAAAATCGGGAAAAAATCTTTGACTTTCTTATTGAAAAAGAAATGATGGGTCCCCCACAAAACCTTCCTACGGGCAAAATAAACGATCGCGTCGGCAAAATGACTACTCAAGGTACCAAGCCGATCAATCTCTTTATGTTCACCCAACCATCGAATAAAATT
>CAZKUZ010000005.1:0-4817 GCA_964556045.1 uncultured Thermodesulfobacteriota bacterium
CGCCGTAGCTGTAGATGGTGAAATTACCGATGTGAAACAGAACGGGATGCATTCCAATTCGCCTCTTCCGATTTCCCGGATTCCTTTCGTAGAAGTTGCAGGATCAAGAGGATGATGCCCACCGAGATGGCGGCGTCTGCGACATTGAAGGCGGGCCAATGGTATTTTTTGTAATAGACATCGATAAAATCGATCACAGCGCCGATACGGAAGCGATCGATCAGGTTCCCGATGGCGCCGCCGCAGATCATTCCCAGGAGAATCGCCTGAACCGTATTTCTCATGGAAATGGCATGCCACAGAAAATAAAGGATCACGCAGACCGAGATCAGGGTGACGCCGGAAAAAAAGAGGGTTTTGGGAAAGTTATTGGGACCGTTGAAGAACCCGAAGGCCACCCCCGTATTGTGGACGTAGACGAGGTTGAGCCATCCCTTGGCGACGGGGATGGACTGGTACAGTAAGAGGCGGGAGACCACGAGGTGTTTGGTCCACTGGTCGAGGACGGCGATCGTGACCGCTGCCAGGAAAAAGAGGAGCAGGACCGAGGACTTCTTTCCCTTTCGCATGGGGATACTATATCCCTTTCGGCAGGGAACGACAAGGCAGCCGCTTGTTCGGCCTCGCAGAGTTTATTCCCGTGGCTTTCTTGTTTTCTTGGGGTTGGTTTCGTCGAAGAGGTTGAAATCTCTAAGGCCTTCAGCGGAAGATATCTTTTACCCCCTTCCAGATTTCCTTCAACATATCTTTGATCAATGATTCTCCGCGTCGGGCGGGTTTTCTTTCTCCCTTTTTCCGGGGGGATGCCGATTTGGGGATTCGGTTTTTCAAAAACACTTCTTGGTATTGTCTCGGTTGGATCGTGGCTGGGGGCCAATCCACGTCGACGCTGATCCATCTCGATACAACCCCCGCGGGACGGGTGAACGGTTGCGCCTGGAGTCTCGCCTGGACGCGTTTCATGAATTCGGCCCATAGGATCATCGCCCCCGTTGAGCCGGACAGGTGGGTATTGGCGTTGTCATCGAATCCCACCCAGACGATCGTCAGGAGTTCATTCGTAAATCCCGCGAACCAGGAGTCCCGGTATCCCGACGTCGTCCCGGTCTTTCCCGCGCAGGGGAAATGAATCCCTAACCTTTTGAGGTTCCTGGCCGTCCCACGCCGCACCACCCCCTCGAGCATACTGGTGACGAGGTAGGCTTTGGCGGGACTGCAAACGGTTTTCATGGAGATATCCCTTTTTTGTTCTGTCTTTCCATCCTCGTTAACCACGTCCCGAAACGTGAGGAGATAGGGGAGCCGCCCGTTGCTGGCGAAGACGCAGTAGGCCCTGGCCAGTTCAAGGGGCGTCATCTCGAAGGACCCAAGCGCGAGAGAGGGATAGGGCTCCAATAGGGAAGTCAGGCCGAGGTTCCGTGCAGTCTTGATGATGTTTTTCAGGCCGACTCTCGTGGCAAGATTGACCGTGGCCGCGTTGAGCGAAAATTCCAGCGCCGTTCTCACCGTGACTTTCCCGTGGTATTTGCCGTCATAGTTGCGAGGCGTCCAGGTTTTCCCTTTGACAATATATCGGTCTGGCGCGTCGGAGATGACTGTGGCGGGGGTGACATCGTCGAGGGCCGCGAGGTAGACGAAGGGTTTGAAGAGGGAGCCCGGCTGGCGGTGAGCGTCCACGGCCCGGTTGAAAGGGGTTTTCGCGTAGTTTCTCCCTCCGACCATGGCGAGGATTTTCCCCGTTTTGGGTTGAATGACGATCATCGCCGCTTGGAGAGGTTTGCCGGGCCGTTTGAGGGAGGGCCGCCTTTGTTCGAGTTTTTTCAACCCGCTTTTCACGGCCTGGGCTGCCGCCTCCTGGAATTCCGGTCGAAGGGTGGTGAAGATCCGAAGACCACGGCCGGTCAGAACCTTGGCGGGATAGAAGCTTTCCAGCTGGCGTTTCAGGAAGTCGACGTAATAGAGATTGTCCCTTGAAGTTCCTGGTAGAGAGGGGAGGGTGACGGGTTCTTTCACGGCCTTTTCATAGGTTTCCCGCGTGATCATGCCGGCCTCGAACATCTTTTTCAGGACGAAGTCACGCCTTTTTCTCGCCCGGTCTGGGTGTAGAAACGGAGAGTAGAAATTCGGTGCCCGGATCAACCCCGCGAGAAGAGCGGCCTCTGCCAGAGAGATGTTTTTGACGTCGTGACCGAAGTAGTATCGGGTGGCCTCTCCCATGCCGTTGATGGACGTGCCTTCCTGTTGGCCCATGTAGATTTCGTTCATGTACATTTCAAGAATTTCCTCTTTGGAGTAGAGGCTTTCAAGAATGAGGGCGATCAGGGCCTCTTTTACCTTGCGTGAAAGGGAACGTTCCGGCCGCAGAAAATAGTTCTTTGCCAGTTGCTGGGTAATGGTGCTTCCCCCCTGGAGGACCTTTCCGTGCCGGAGGTCCACCCACAGGGCCCGAAGGATGCTTTGCAAGTCCATTCCCCTATGTTGGAAGTAGCGCTTGTCTTCCGTTATGATGATGGCGTCGATGAGGTATCGAGGAATTTCATGGTAAGAAAGGAGCTCTCGGGCCTCCCGATCCTTCCCGAAAAGGCGCGCGATCTCCATGGGTTCCAGGGCCACAAGATCGAGCAGTTTTTCCCCGCTCCGGAGGGTTTCAATCGCACCCTTTCGGAAGGTAACGGTCAGGAGGAAACCATGGAAGGTATAGTCCGGGTAGGAAAAATCCCTCAGGAAGACCTGAACACGTCTCTTCGACGAGGTGAACCTTCCGGGAAGCCGGGGGGGATCCGAGACGAAGCGATACCCCCGCGTCAGCAGCATTTGGATGAAATCTTCCCTGCTGATCCTTTCCCCCAGAAAAATGATTTCTGAATCCGAATAGACGATGGAGGGAACCTGCCACCGTCTCTGGGACAGGCGCGAACGGACATCGACTGTTAGGCAAAATAGAATAACAGTAAGCACAACGATGCCCGTTATGAACAGGATAAGGGTGGAACCCCAAAGGATTTTTTTATTACGAGTCATTAGGCCAAGGAGAGAAGGCGCGCATACTATTCAGGAATTCATGTCGTTGGTGAGTTTGTCCCCTTCCGAGAGAGAGATCAAGCGCGAGAAATCCAGGAGCCGGATGTGGTTTCCGTCCACCTCGATGATTTTTTGGTCTTTCATCCTGGCCAGAATCCGGGAGAGGGTTTCCGGAATGGTTCCCAGGAGGCTGGCGAGCTGCCCTTTCGAGATTTCCAACGTGAAAGCGTCCCCTTTGCCCTCTTGCCTGGAGAGGTAGAGAAAATAGGTGGCTAGGCGTCCCGGCACCTCTTTGAGAGAGAGATTTTCCACTTGCAGGGTAAAACGCCTTAGTCGTTCCGAAAGGATGGCGAGCATGGTGAGGGCCACGTCGGGATTCCTGTGGATAAAATTGAGGAAGTCTTTTCTCGGGAAAAGGAGAACATGACTTCCCTTGACGGCCTCGGCGTTTGCAGGAAAGGCTTTTCCGGAGAAGACCACCACCTCTCCGAAGGTCTCATTGGGGCGAATAAACTGGAGGATCTGTTCCTTCCCTTCGGGAGAGAGCTTGTAGATTTTGATGAGACCGGAGATGAGTAGGTAAAACCCTAAACTTTCGTCGCCTTCGTAAAAAATCATTTCCCCCTTGCCAAACGTCTTTTCCGTTGCGATTTCCCGAAGTTTTCTCCGTAAATCTTCGGGCATGTCCGCGAAGAATCCGACGGGGGCAATGGTTTTCGCTTCCACCACAGACATGGCCTCTCCTTTCTGAAAGTTGAGCTTGGTTTTTTGTCGGTTAAATCACCAATGTCCTTCCGTGTCAACCGGTTGTGGGGCTGGATTGGAGCGATCAGTTTCTCTGGCAAAGAGTAAGCAGGGGGAAAGCCCAAGGGGTATTCGGTGGTGGTTCCCTGTTTTTCTTGAAAAAGGCGGGGAATCTTGTTAGATATAATAACTTAAATCGTAAGAAAGGACAGAACGTGGAATCGATAGCCATTGGGTCGGATCACGGGGGATATCATCTGAAGGAGGAGGTCAAGGCCTACCTCGAAGGCAAGGGATATTCCGTCGTGGATGTGGGGACAGACTCGGAGACGTCCGTAGATTATCCGGATTTTGCTGCCGAGGTGGCCCGAACCGTCCAGGGAGGGAAGGCGGACCTGGGAATCCTCATCTGCGGGACGGGAATCGGGATGGCCATCACGGCCAACAAATTTAAGGGGATCCGGGCGGCCGTGGTCCATGACGCCTATACGGCGGAGATGAGCCGCCGTCACAACAACGCCAATATCATTACGTTCGGGGGACGCGTGGTTGGGGCCGGCGTGGCTTTCAGCATCGTGGATGCGTGGCTTGGGAACACCTTCGAGGGGGGGCGCCACACGCGGAGGCTCGGGAAGATAGAGGCGTTTGAGAAAGAGAATTTTTAGCGCTGCCGGAGAGCAGCCTCGTCCAGTTGAGATCAAAATCGAGGAAAAAAGGGGAAGGGAGAAGGTTAACGAATGACAGCTCTGATGAAAGCGGATCCGCAGATCGCGCAGGTTATTTCGGGGGAGCAGCAGCGAGAGGCGGATAAGATTATTTTGATCGCGTCCGAGAACTACGTGAGCCAGGCCGTCATGGACGCCCAGGGGAGTATCCTGTCGAACAAATACGCGGAGGGATACCCCGCGAAACGATTCTACGAGGGATGTGAATACGTGGACCAGGCGGAGTCCCTGGCCATTGAACGGGCGAAGGCCCTCTTCGGGGCCGAGCACTGCAACGTGCAGCCCCTCTCGGGAACGGTGGCGAATCTGGCCGTCTATCTGACCATG
>CAZKUZ010000006.1:0-5608 GCA_964556045.1 uncultured Thermodesulfobacteriota bacterium
CCCTTCGGGGGTCAGGTAGTATTCACGCCGGGCGCGGGGGCCCCTCGACGGGTCCGTAACGCACCGGAGCCAGCCCCGTCCTTCCATCCGTTTCAGCAGGGGGTAGAGCGTCCCCGGGCTGATCTCGTAACCGTGCCGGCGCAGCTCCTGGATCATCCACTGTCCCACCACCGGTCCCTCCCCCGCGTGGTGCAGGATGTGGATTTTCCAGAGGCTCAGGAGGATCTCCCGGGTCAACCCTTTATCCGGAGGGATCATATCGGTTATCGTAAACGAATACCGATATCAAGTCAAGGAATTATTGGAACGCGCGTTTCTGAGTGGGCGTCCGGGATCGTCGGCTTATGCCTACTTCTTCTCCAGCTTCTCGAGGCCCCGCGTGTCGATTCCCTTGAAGTAGTCGTTGTCGTGCTTCTCGATCCACTTGTCGTGCCTTTTCTGTTCCATCAGGCGCTGCTGCTCGGTGGCGTTGCGGTTCTGCCGTTCCAACGCTTCCTGTTGTTTCTCGCACTCGTTGTAGCCGTCGATCCAGCCCTGTTTGTAATCGGGGTTGGTATTGAACAGGTGGGTGTTTTTCCTGAACGAGTCGAACCAGCTTCCACCGGCCTTCTTCCCGCTGTGGCACCCGTCTTCGAAACCCTGGGCGTAGGCGGGTGAGGCCCCCTGTTTGATGAGCTGTTCTTTCTGGCTGGCGCACCCGAGCATGGTGAAGACGCCTATGAGCGCGATGCTCAAAAACAGACCGAATTTTTTCATTCTTCTCTCCTTGTTTCTGCAATTTATCATTATTACGATTAATTTGATTGATTTAAGTCAAGATTGTTAAACACGCCCGGAGAATTTTTGATATCCGGTTTTTGATCTGCCGATAAATACGGGAAATAGGCCGGTTCTTACTTGACACATCCCCTCGCTTGGTATTAAATCCTGACATGCTTTCAAGTTTCGGATTTGACCGGGGGAGACGAATGTGTTTTACGCGTTTGCCGAGTCGCCCTCGAAATCAACATTTCAGAAAAGGAGGAAGGTTTATGAGGAAGTTTGTGGGTGGCATTTTAGGGGTCGTGTTTCTGTTCATGATAATTTTGGGGATGGGATCCTCCACGGCGACGGCCGCGGAGAAGGTCTATATCAACGGGTTCGACGCCGCGTATCCCCCGTTTACCTTTATCGACAAGAGCGGCAAGCCCGCGGGGTTCGATATCGACGCCCTCAACTGGATCGCCAAGAAGGAGGGATTCAAGGTCAAGCACAAACCGATCGAGTGGGCGGCAATTATCCCCTCCCTCAAGGGGAAGAAGATCGACATCATCGCCTCGGGGATGAGCATCACCCCGGAACGAAAGGCCCAGGTCAACTTTACGGAACCCTACTGGCTCGTCCGCCAGCTCCTGGTGGTGAAGAGCGATTCCAAGCTGACGCCGAAAGAGGTGCTGAAGCCGGGACACAAGATCGGCCTGTTGCGGGGAAGCGCCGAGTCCAAGTGGATTACCGAGCACCTGTTGAAAAAGGGATACAAGTTCGAGCTCCGGCAGTATGACACAACGGAACTGGCGATCGAAGAGGTGGCCAACGGGCGCGTCGACGCGGCGGCCGTTTCCAACACGGCCCTCCAGGAAGCCCAGAAAAAGGGATTGAAAGTTAAATCCATCGGCGGTTACGGCCAGCCCGATGTCTATTATGGCTATGCCGTCCGCAAGGAAGACACGGAACTGCTGAAGAAACTGAACGACGGGCTGAAAAAGTTGAAGGCGGATCCGTATTGGAACGAGCTGGTCAAGAAATGGAAGATGAAATAAGAGACGCGTCGAACCTTGATGGAAACGCGGGGACGGAAAGGCTGGTCAAACAGGCGGCCTTTCCGTCCTTTTCTTGATTGTATCGTTACGGGTCGGACCTGATGCATTTTTCGGTATCCGCGGGGTTGAAGGCGGTCGTTGAAGGCCTTCCCTACATTCTTGGTGGTGTCTGGGTTACGCTGGTCGTGGTGGCCGGGGCCTTGGTCATGGGGCTGGTTCTGGGAACCTTCCTTTCCATCGCCCACGTCTACGGGAACCGGCTGTTGCGGATGCTGACGGGGATCTACGTCTGGTTTTTCCGGGGGGTTCCTCTCCTCGTCCTTCTTTTCCTGTTCTATTTCGGTTTGCTGGGAGCCTTGCATCTCGATCTTTCCCCCTTCCTCGTCTCCATCGTTGTCCTGGGGCTCATCAGCTCGGCCTACCAGTCCCAGATCTTGAGGGGGGCGATCCTGTCGATTCCCGAGGGGCAGTTGAAGGCGGCGCGGGCCATCGGGATGAGCGACACCAAGGCGATTGCAACCATCATCCTGCCCCAGGCCTTCAGGCTGGCCATCCCGGGCTGGTCGAACGAGTACACCATCATCATGAAGAATTCGGCGGTGACCTACGCCCTGGGGGTGGCGGAGATCATGGCGCGCGCGAATCACGTGGCCGCCAGGACGTATCAGCACTTCTGGCTCTACCTGCTGGCGGGGTTTATCTTTCTCGCCCTGACCTATATCGGCACCAAGCTTTTGAGCCTTCTTCAGAAGAAGGTCGCGATCAGGGGATACGCCCGATGAGAGAAACCCCGGTTCTCGAGATCAAAGGCATCAAGAAACGCTTCGGCGACAAGGAGATCCTGAAGGGAGTCTCCTTTGCGCTCAACCGGGGGGACATCAAGGCCATCATCGGGCCCTCGGGAGGCGGCAAGAGCACGCTGCTGCATTGCATCAATTTCCTGACCCTGTTCGACGAGGGACACGTCTACCTGAACGGGAAGGAGATCGACTACACCAACAAGCGGGAGCTCTACGCCTATCGCCAGAAGGTGGGGATGATCTTCCAAGATTTCAACCTGTTCGACCATCTCAATGCCCTGCAGAACGTCCAGATCGGCCTGGTGCGGGTCAAGAAGATCCCGAAGGCTCAGGCAAGGGACCGGGCCGTCGCGGAGCTGGAGCGCGTGGGATTGAAAGAGCACATGGACAAGTATCCCGCGGAACTTTCCGGGGGGCAGAAACAGCGGGTTTCCATCGCCCGGGCCCTGGCCATGGACCCGGAGGTGATGCTGCTCGACGAGCCGACCTCCGCGCTCGACCCGGAGCTGGTGGGGGAGGTCCATTCGGTCATCCAGAAGCTGGCGGCCGGCGGGATGACCATGATCCTGGTGACGCACGAAATCGGGTTTGCGGGATCCCTGGCCAAGGAGATCATGTTCATGGACGAGGGCGTCATCGTGGAGAAGGGCCCGCCGCGCAAGATCCTCTACGAGGCGACCCAGGCGAGGACCCGGGAATTCTGCGACAAGATCATCCATTTTCATCGCGGGGGCGACGAATCGAGATGAGTGAGATTCTATTCCTCCGGAACGAGGTGGCCCCCGCCATGCTGCGCGGGGTATGGATGAGCATCCGGCTCATCGTGCCCTCGGCCGCCTTCGGCCTGGCGATCGGCATCCTGACGGGAACCTTGCGCGTCTACGGCCACGCCGTCTTGAAGTCCGTGGCCAACCTCTATGTCACGCTGTTCCGGGGATTTCCCCTCCTGGTGCAGCTCTACCTCTGGTATTTCGGCCTCGCGCGGTTCGGCATCTATTTCAGCCCCTACACGGCCGCAGTGCTCGGGTTTTCCCTCTGTAGCGGCGCGTATCATTCCGAATATATCCGGGGGGCCCTGCTTTCTATCAAGGAGGGGCAGATGCTGGGGGCGAAGTCGCTGGGGTTCAGCAAGACGCAGGCCCTCTTTTCCATCATCCTGCCCCAGGCCGTCCGCCGGGCGCTGCCCGGCTGCGGGAACGAGCTGATCTATCTCATCAAGTATTCCTCCCTGGCCTACATGGTAACCTGCATCGAGCTGACGGGGGAGGCCAAGATCCTGGCGTCCCTCTATTTCAAATACATGGAACTGTTTCTGATCGCGGGGGCCATCTACCTCGTCCTGGTCTCCATCGCCACGTGGATCTTGAATAACGTCGAGGACTGGCTGGCCGTGCCGGGGTTCGAACCGCCCCGGACGTGACCGGGGCGAAACGCCGGGGATTGGAGAAAACCGTGTCGGACCATGCCGAGATCTTGGAGAAGGCCGAAAGGCTGATCGAAAAGCTGGACGTTCTTCTCACGGAAGCGGCGGAGAGGTTTTCGCTTCCCGCCGGAGGGGAGAACCCCGCCATGGGAGACGGCCGGGTCTTCCGGTGGACGCGCCGGGGGAACAGGGGATATCTCAAGCCGATCGATTTCCGGGCACAGGTTCACCTGGAGGATCTGCTGGGGATCGACCGGCAGAAGGAAACCCTCGTCCGGAACACGCGGCAGTTCCTCGAGGGCTACGAGGCGAACAACGCCTTGCTGTGGGGTGCGCGGGGGAC
The DNA here is from genome assembly GCA_964556045.1 of uncultured Thermodesulfobacteriota bacterium. GTDB lineage: Bacteria > Desulfobacterota > S145-22 > S145-22 > S145-22 > JAOZMY01. The sequence goes on from CAZKUZ010000006.1 coordinate 4,366, forward strand.
GGGAAAATCGTCCCTTATCCGGGCGCTCGTCCCCGCCTTCGACGACGAGGGCCTTCGGTTGATCGAGGTGGGCAGGGAAGACCTCCGGGACCTGCCGGAGATCGTGGAGGCGATTGCGGCGTCTCCTCACCGGTTCATCCTCTTCTGCGACGACCTTTCCTTCGGGGCCGACGATCCGGGGTTCAAGGACCTCAAGGCCCTCCTGGACGGGGCGCTGAGCACCGTGTCGGACCGGTTTCTCATCTACGCCACCTCGAACCGGCGGCACTTCATGCCGGAGGAGGCAGCCACCACGGAGGGAAGCGGGGAGCTCCATCCCGAGGAGACCGTGGACGAAAAGATCTCCCTCTCCGAGCGATTCGGCCTGTGGCTTCCCTTCTACCCCTTTTCCCAGGAGCTCTACCTGAAGGTCGTGGCGCACTGGCTGAGCGTTTTCGGTGTTGCCGATGTAAAGGGCGAGGCGATCGAGCGGGAGGCCCTCCGGTGGGCCCTCGCCCGGGGGTCGCGGAGCGGGCGCACCGCCCGCCAGTTCGCGAAAGATTACGCCGGCCGGTGGAAGATGGCCGTTGATGAAGGGAGAAAGTGATGGATTTACGTATCTTCGATGCGATGAACGAGGAGGAACTTCGGGAATACCTGAAGTTCCTCCTCTGGCACTACCAGGTGATCGACGCCTTCTGGTTCATCTACGTGAGCGAGGCCTTCGATCAGCCCACGGCGGAGCGGCTCAACGAGAAGGTGTGGGGGCGCGTTTCCGGCATGGCGGCCAAGGACCTGGTGAAACGCTTCGGGATCGAAGAGAAGGGGCTGAAAGGCTTCGTCAAGGCCCTGCGCTATTTCACCTGGTGCATCCTGGTGGGCTACGAGATCGAGGAGAAGGCGGATGAAGTCATCCTTACCGTTCCGTCCTGCCCCGCCCAGGTGGCGCGCTTGAAACGCGGCCTGGGCGAATACGTCTGCAAGGAGATGCACCGGCGGGAGTTCGAGGGTTTCGCGAAGGTCATCGATCCCCGTATCGAGGTGGAATGCCTCTTCGCGCCGCCCGACCCGCATCCCAAGGATATTTTCTGCAAGTGGCGGTTCACGCTGTCTGGGGAAGATCCCGGCGCGTGAGGCCGCCGGAGCGTCTCAGATCAGAACAATCTTCTGAATCGTGCGAACCACCTCTTCCGGGTCGTCGATGACCTGGAAGATGTCCAGATCCTCGGGCGAGATGGTCCGCTTGGCAATCATTTCCTTTTTG
>CAZKUZ010000007.1:0-1507 GCA_964556045.1 uncultured Thermodesulfobacteriota bacterium
TTTCTGTCGGTAAAGGACGCGAGGAGCGGTTATGAATACACCATCTTCCGGTCAAGAAAAGATTAAAAAGGAACTCGAAGAAAAAGAGAGATTGCTCCAGGATCTGGAGGCGAGCCTTCCCGCCCATTCCATCCGGCCCCATCAGATCCAGCGGATTGAGGAGCTGGAGGAGGAAATCCGGCAGCTGAAAGACAGGTTGAAGTCCGAGGTCTGAAAATATTGCTTGGATTAGCATTTTCTTTTTATTTTAGTATGTTTCGCTCAAAACTTAGTGTCAAACTTTAACTCTCAGGCACGTTACGGGCCGCGTTTCACGCCTTACGATTCATTTTACCCTCCCGCGATTGGCGGAAAGACGCTGACGGTTGCCCCTTCCGGGACGACAAAATCTTCCTTCTGGTGTTTGCCGTCCACGAGGGTTATTTTCTGCACGTTTTCCGGGAGCTTGAACATCTCGTAGATATCCTTGAGGGTGGTTCCTTCCTTCACGTCGATTTCGACGCCGTCCAGCCCGGCGCCTTCGGGGAGATATTCCTGAAAGGTCGCGAAGAGTTTGACCCTTATTTTCATGCTTCCTCCTTTGAATCCGTTCTTCCCGCTTATCATATCAGGTAATTTTTTTCTTCTCAACCGAACTTTATTTCCATTGACATAAAACGCCATTTTGTTATTTTGTGATCAATGGGGAAGATTTGTTGGGAAATTGGCCAACCCAAAACTTTTTTAGAAGGAGGGCTGTATGTCAGAGAGGGAGAAAAAGGAAGAGAAAAGGCTTAGTCGAAGGGATTTCATCAAGAAATCAGCCGTGGGTCTGGCGGGTGCCGGCCTGGCCACCCTGTCGATGGATTCCCTGTTTCAGTGGAATCCCGCGCTGGCGGCGAACGTGAAGGCCCCGACGTTCAAGCTGGAGAAGAACCCCGTTATAAAGGTCCTGCGTTGGTCGGGCTTCGTCAAGAGCGACGAACAGGTCTGGAACGCCAATACCAAGAAGTGGGAAAAAGAGACGGGTGGCAAGGTCATCACCGAGTACCTCTCCTGGGAAGACGTCCGTTCCAAGGCGGCCATGGAGGCCTCCGTCGGCGCGGGACACGACATCGTTCTGGGATGGTATGACGATCCCCATCTCTATCCTGATAAACTTCTGGATGTGTCGGACGTGGCCACCTACCTCGGAAAGAAATACGGGGGATGGTATCCCGTCTGCGAGATGTACGGCAAGCTCTACGGTACGGATAAGTGGATTGCGCTTCCCATCGGCAGCGCGGGAATCTGCATCAACTACCGCGTCAGTTGGGTCAAGGAGGCGGGGTACGAAAAACTTCCCTCGGATATCGAGGGCTTCATCAAGTGCTGCAAGAAGCTGAAGGCCAAGGGACATCCCACCGGGTTCGCCCTGGGACACGCCGTCGGGGATGGGAACACCTGGACCCACTGGTGGCTCTGGTCCTTCGGCGGCAAGGCCGTGGAGAAGGACGGAAAGACCATCGCCATCAACAGCAAAGAGACC
>CAZKUZ010000008.1:0-8198 GCA_964556045.1 uncultured Thermodesulfobacteriota bacterium
TCCCACGTCGTAGATCTCCAGCTCCGGCTTCGTCCCATTCTCCCGGATGATCTTGCAGAGATACTCGAAGTCCTGGAAGGTGTTCTTGAAGACGAAGTCCTTGCTCTTTTCCAGGTAGGGCTTCTCCCAGTCGTACTTGAACTCCTTGATCCGCTCAATGGAGGTGTGCAGGGCGAAGTTGATGGACCCCAGGTTGAAGGAGCACATCTCCGGGCTGAAGAGGGGCACGACCCGGGCCCGTTCCTCCACCGTCATGAGGATGGAGCCGCAGGTGGTCAGGCAGATGACCACGTCGCTGTGCTCCTTGATGCGGGTGACGATCTCGCGGAAGTGCTCAGGGTCGGAGGAGGGCAGGCCGTCCTCGGGTCTCCGGGCGTGGATATGAACGATGGCCGCCCCGGCCTCGGCCGCCTCGATGGCGGAGTCGGCGATCTGCCGAGGGGTGAGGGGCAGGTAAGGGGTCTGGGAGGGCACGGTGGCCGCCCCCGTGATCGCCGCAGTCAAAATCAGCTTCTCCATTACAACCTCCGGGTTGGGTGTTTCGGGGGGGCGGCCTGAGCCGCCCCCCTTTTTTGGAGTCGGTTTAACTATTTCGCTTCTGGAACGGGTATGTTCAACCATTCGTTATAGAAGGTGTCGATGTCCGGCTTGAAATCGTGGACGATGGGGTATCCCGGCGGAACGGCTTCCACCTCCAGCAGCGTTCCGCTGATGGGATCGTAGTACTCCCGGATTTCCATCCAGTCGGTGTGCGGCCCCAGTTTGTCCGGAAAGATCTCGCGCATCAGTTCCGGGGTGTTCCTCACGAAGACCTTGGCGTGGAGTTTCCAGTTTTCGTGGGCCTCGCAAAATTCGTAACCCCAAGTGGATTTGATGACGCGTCGGCCGTCCGGTTTGGCCACGACGAAGAGATGCTCGGCCAGGGGCATCAGGATCTTGTCGTCCCATGCGACCGATTTTTGCCAGATCTCCAGCATTTTCAGGAAGCGGTCGTTATCCTTGTAACGGCTTTGCATTTCGTGCGCCCTGTCATGGGGAAGCACTCCGTCTTTCAACTGTTTCAGGGTCCCTTTGTCATAGGATACGCTCATGGCTTGTTCCTCCTTTCAGAACTGGAAATCCTCGGGCAGGTTCCAGAAACGGTAGAATTTTTCCCGCCAGCTCTTCGAAAGCGATAGCGAGCTTCGGTACATATCACAGACCGGGGAGATGAAGTCTCTTTTCAAGATCCGCTCCCGTTCTTCTTGGATGAAGTCCCGGGCATCCACGGCCCTCTCGAGTCGTTTTTTACGCAGAGCCTCACGGTTCTGCTCGGTGGCCGTGACATCGACGGTCCATTTGCCCTCCCCGTTCCGTTCGGCAGCGATGCCGTAGACATTCCGGGCGAATCGGATGGAGAGATGCCCGGCGTTCAGATCCTCCTCCACCAGTCTCGGGTCGCGTTCCAGGGGATCCCCGAGTCCCGGGCCTCCCCGTTGGACGGAAACATAGAGATCATACTCGGAGAACGGGTGAGGGCCGCAGAGGGCGTGGAGGTCGAAGACTTCCTTGTCGGCTTCGACCATCTTGGAAAGCTGGGAGTTTTCCGGGTCGCCGTCGACGACGGGATAGGGTTTGCGGTTTTCGAAGAGCTCCTTCATGTTGGTGCCGTGCATGGCGTGACGGTAACCGGAGTTGCCCGGGTACCCGCCGAAGATGCCGGCGGTGCCGAACACGTGTCCCTCGCCGCCCGTGAAGAGGATCTGGTTCTGGGTCTTGTAGAGCATGCGCAGGGATTCCATTCCCCATCCCCCGCGGTATTTCCCGTGGCCGGCGGAGTCGGCCTTGATGCGGCGGCCCAGGTAGAGCAGCGGTTCCAGGAATTCCCACGTTTCCATCTCACCCATGTCGCCTTCGGGGTTCCACATGGCGGCGCAAGAGGCTTCTCCGTCCTTGTAGTAGAGGGCGCCGGTGCCCTGGGACGACAGCTCGAAGTTGGTAAAAGCCGAAGGCTGGCCGAAGTGGTTGATCCCCCCGCCTTGGAGTAGGTTGAAGGTGCAGGGATAACTGGCATAGACTTCCTCGAGGAACCCGCGGGCGAAGTAGGCCCGGCTGAGGGAGCGCCACATGCCCGTGAAGCCCGGGATGAGAAAGAGCCAGGCCAGGGTCGTGGAGACCTTCTCGAAATCGGGATTGCACCAAGATCCGTAGGGCAAGTGCACGGTGGTGGCGTAATAGGCGCCGTCGTTGACCTTGTCACTGTTGAACAGGGTCTGGGTCAACAGCACCCACATGGCCCCCTGCATGGCCGATTTGGAGCAGTTGAAGGAGTGGAAATCCCAGCCGTTGGCGCCTTCGAAGGAAATGTCGAGCCGGCCCTCGGCACCGATGGTGATCTTGACGGGTGAATTCATCAGCATGTCCTTGCGGGACTGCATGTGGACCGTGGGATCATCCTTCCACGGCACGTCCATGAAGGAAGGCGCCTCGTACTCGCCGGGGAAGGTCATCTGCTTGACCGTCCCGATGAAGGAGCGCCGTCCCTCCTCGATGGCCTCGCGGATGAATTGCTTGTAGGTGTCGATTCCCACCTCCTTGATGGTGCGGAACACCTGGTCCCGGATGAGCTGGCAGCCGGTCAGCCGGGTCTTTTCGTCCAGAACCCAATACATTTCGGCCCGCACCGATTCCCGGCACCGCTGCAGGTAGTCTTCGTGAAACTCGTCGTTGGTTCCGACCAGCTCCGTGGAGAGGAGCAGGCCATCCCCGTAGCGATCCGGGTGGCCGTAACACATGGACCCCGGGGCGATCCCGCCCACGTCGATTTCGTGGGTCACGCCGGCGGCCCAGCCGATGAGTTCGCCTTCCCAGAAGATGGGAATGATGGTATGCACGTCGGCGGTATGGACATCTCCGATCATGGAGTTGTTGTTACTGAAGACGAAACCCGGCCGGATGCCGGGGTTCCTCTCGTAGTTGCTGCGGATCATGTACTTGATGGCGTCGCTGATCGTGTGCACGTGCACGATGATGCCGGTGGAGAGGGCGATGGAATCCCCTTCCGGCGTGTAGAGTGCGAAGCAGAGTTCACCGATCTCGGCCACGATGGGCGAAGCGGAGATGTTCAGGGCCGTGGAGCGGGCGTTGACCAGGCCGCCGCGGAGGTGCGAAAAGATTTTCTCGAAGAGGATAGGGTTGCCCTCGCGGAGGGGAAGCTCCCTCAGGCCGTAGTAGTGCCCGGTGTCATCGACCAGGCGCTCGGACTCTTCCAGCATTTCCTTGACTGTTTGCCCTCCCCAGCCGATGGGTGACAATTCACTTTGTCTTGCGGGAATCATGATTGGACCTCCTTAAGGTGAAAGATACGATGTTTGTCGAGGGTAACTTCGTATCCCTCCGGGACCACCAGGGTCGTGGAGGGGGATTCGATGATGCTGATGCCGGTCAGCTTGTTGCCGGGCAGTAGTTTCTCCATGTCGTAAATGCGGGCCTCGTGCCACGATCCGTGCCGGTAGACCTGCCGGGTATCCTTGCTCGCCCCGGCGGGCGGTGTCGCCGCGGACAGCGGCACGTCGGGAAGCCTGGGTTTCTCCACCTCCACCACGCCCTTGAGGACGGCCGTGGTGACCAGGTAGCCCAGCTCCGGCGAGGAGGCGGAGCGGGAGTAGAGCTTGGCATAGTCTTCCTCGAACAGCCGGATGATGGTCCTGACGTCTTCGTGGGAACGCACCTCGGTGAAGGGGAGCTTGATTTCCACGTCGTTGAGCTGTCCTACGTATTGGACGCGCAAGTAGTAGCCGAAGGTCACGTTGCCTGCGTCGATGCCGCTCTTGGCGAATTCGCTGATGATGCCCCCTTCGAGGCTTTTCCAGGCCGTGTTGATGGCGCCGGCGAAGATCTCGAACCCGGCCGCGAAATGATCCGGTGCCAGGTCCGGGCTGGCGATGGGGACGTTGAGGGTGCGGTCGTTCCGGTACTCGAAGTCGGCACAGGCACAGCCGAAGGCGGAGAATCCGGCGGCCCAGGCGGGGATGAGAATGTCCTGGAAGTTCAAGCCGCTGGTGTACCCGGCCACGTGGAGGGGACCGCCGCCGCCGTAGGAAAAGAGCTGGTAGTCTTCCGGGGAGTAGCCCTTGCCGAAGATGCGCGAATAGACCTCGTTACGGAGGTGGTCTTCGAAGAGCTCCAGCACCCCTTCCGCCGCCTCGAAGACATCCAGGTTGAGCGGATCGGCGATCTGTTCCTTGATGGCCTTAACAGCCCGGTCCCGGTCCAGGATGACGTCGCCGCCCAGAAAATTATAGGGGTTCAGGTAACCCAGGGCCACGTTGCAGTCGGACAGGGTGGGCGTGTCCACGCCGCCGTCGGGGTAGCACACACCGATGCGGGACCCCGCGCTGTCGGGTCCGATCTCGATGCGTTTGGAGACGGGGTTCAACCGAATGTAGGAACCGGTGCCGGTTCCCACCGAGTCGATTTCGATCAGGGGCAGTTTCAGCATCATGCGGGCCATGTCGGGCTTGGGCTTGATGGTGAACTCGCCGTCCGTGATCAGGCCCAGGTCGAAACTGGTCCCCCCGATGTCGGAGCACATGACGTTGCGGTAGTTCAATTTCTGGGCCACGTAGCGGGCGCCCACCAGCCCGCCGATGGGGCCGGAGATCAGTGTGCGGGCCAGTTCCTGGGCGTCACTGGAGATGGTACCGCCGTGGGAGGCCATGACGCGCAGGTCGTAGGTGGCGCCCATGTTCCGGGCCTTCTCGGCGATCTTGGCGAACTGTCCCCGGGAAGGCTCCGCCGCGTAGGCCTCCACCAGTACGGTGTTCAGCCGGGCGAAATCGTCCATCACGGGGTAGAGCTCGGAGGACAGGAAAAGCGGAATGTGGACCTTCTTTTCCGCCATGATTGCTTCGGCGATTTCCTTGACTCTCATCTCGTGGGCGGGATTGGCGTAAGAGAACATGAGGTTGACGACGATCCCATCCACCCCCTGGGAAAGGAGGTTCTCGACGGCCTCGGTCACTTCGTGCTCGTAGAGGGGGATAACTTCGTCCCCGAAGAGGTCGATGCGTCCCCGGACCCCGTGGATGCGTTCCCGGGGCACGAGAGGCGGATTGTGCCGGTGGGTGATGACCTTGAGACGGTCGCGGTAGGAATACCCGAGATAGGTTTGGATCCCGCGTTCCAGCAGGAGGTAGTCTTCCGTTCCGGCCGTGACGATGAGGCCGATCGTCTGTCCCTTGCGTTCCAGCAGACGGTTGAGCATGGAAGTGCCGGAGTAGATCCCCGTGATGACCTTTGGAAAGATCGCTTCAGGCCGGGTGCCCCAGTACTTGAGGGCATCGGCGGCCGAGTCAGCGAATCCGATGGATTCGTCGTGTGGGGTCGTCTGCGCCTTCCCCACGACGAAATCACCCTTGTCGTCCACGAAGAAGGTGTCCGTCATGGTCCCACCTGCATCGATGGACATGATAAAATCTCTTGTCGCCATTAGGTAAATTCCTCCCTTTCGTCGATTTGACGCAGTCCGCCGCGGGTTGATCGGGGGGAGAGGACGCTGCGGCGGGTTTCCGAGTCCTCTCCTCGGGTGCGTTGGCTGCCGATGCCTGCCGGGGCCCCTCGGCCGGATCGACTCTGTGTCTGGAAAGAGCAAGAGATATGCCATGCCCCCGATGGAACGCGAGGCTGGTGTAACCTATTGGAATAGTAGTGAAAATCGGATAACGCAAGCAGAGGCGAAGGAGGAAACGAACCCGTGGGATGGAGACGGGTGTATCAGGAGCGAGACAGGTGTCTCGTGACGGAGATGCCGAACCGTTTCATGCGTCGGTACAGGGTGGCCCGAGCCACGCCCAAGTGGCGGGCCGCGCGGCTGACGTTCCAGCGATTTTCCTCGAGAGCCCGGAGCAGGGCCTCCCTGTCATCCGGCGGACCGTCGGCGTGCGTGGCGGGCACGGCAGGGGTTCCGAGTGACACGATTTCCTCGGGCAGGTCGTGAAGCCGGATTCTTGGCCCGTCGCTCATGACGAAGGCGTATTCCACGGTGTTTCGGAGTTCGCGCACGTTGCCGGGCCATTCGTAGCGTGTGACGGCGGCCATGGCGGGCTCGTCCAGGGTTTTCTCCGGTTGTCCGGTTTCGCTTGCTAATCTTTTGAGAAAATAGGTGACCAGTAACGGGATGTCCTCCCTGCGGTGGCGCAAGGGAGGGAGCTCGATGGTAATGACCTTGAGCCGGTAGTAGAGGTCCTCGCGGAAGCGCCCCGCGGTCATTTCGTCCCGAAGGGGCCGGTTGGTGGCGGCGATGATCCGCACATCCGGCCGAACCAGCCGGGTGCCTCCCACGCGGTAAAACTCCTTCTCCTGCAGAAAGCGGAGCAGAATCACCTGGATGGCCGTGGGCATTTCGGAAATCTCGTCGAGAAAGAGGGTGCCGTGATGGCTCAGTTCCAGCTTTCCCTTCTGGCCTCCGGCCCGGGCTCCCGTAAAGGAACCGCTCTCGTAGCCGAACAGTTCGCTGGCCATGAGGTCCGGGGGAATGGCGGCGCAGTTCAGGGCGATGAAAGGGCCGTCCCCGCGAGGACTGTGGGCATGGATGAGGCGCGCGAAAAGCTCTTTCCCCGTGCCGCTCTCTCCTTCCAGCAGGACGGTTGAATCGAAGGGAGCGACCTTTTCCGCCTTGAGGCGGGCCTTGGCCAGCGCAGGGCTGTCGCCGATGATCGGACAGGATATCGCGGGTTCGGGATTTCTTGGGTGTCTCGCCGTCGTAGATTTGTAGTCGGTGAACGTGATGATGGCCCCCAGGAGCACCTTGTCGTGAATCAACGGAACGACGCGGACGGGAACGGCGTGTTCCCGGATGCGGACGACGGTTTCGTAAGTCCCGGTGCGGGAAATCCGGCGATCGCCGAACAGCCTTTGAACCAGGAGAGGCAGTTCACGTTTTCCGATCGCGATATCCCTCAAACATTCCTTTGCCGCTGCGGTACAGACACGGACAGCGCCGCCGGCGTCCGCGACGACGATGGCCTCGGACCGCAAGGCGTTCATCGTCTGCATGACCTCCCGATTGAAGAGGTATTCACGTGCTAAGCCCTTGTGAAAGAGGGCCATTTCTATCATCCGGACCACGTGCAGGAGCTGGGCGTAGGCGTACCGGTGGAAATTAGAGATGGTGCCGGTGATGTCGAGGACGCCCAGGATTTCCTCGCTGAATGGGTCGAAGATGGGGACGGCCGTGCAGACATAGTCATGCCAGCTCCGACAGTAGTGCTCGGCGGAAAACACCTGGTGGGGTTGCCCGATGGTGAGGGCGGTGCCGATGGCGTTGTTTCCCGTGTCGTTTTCCGACCATCTGGCCCCCACGCGGAAATTTTTCCTTTCGGCGACTTCCTCCGCGAAGACCGGATCTCCCTCGATGGCGAGGATCTGGCCGGTCTTGTCGCACAGGGCCGCGATGCTTTGCTGGTCCTTAAGAGTTTCGCCAAGGGTGAGCAACGCGGAGCTTGCCTCTTTCAGGAGGATCGAGGGGGGTGGAGGCGGCTCGACGGGGACGGGCAGACGGACCGGTGCCTTTTCAAGGTTGTAATCGACCTTGTTGGCGCGGCACCGCTTCCAGGCCTCGTGAATTACGGGGCGGATCTGCCCCTTTTTCAGGGTTTCACCTTCGATGAAACAGTGCCAGGACTCGAGCAGGGGGCCCTGAATCGTGCGGACGTCTTTGGAGTCGCCCCAATCGAGGAGGCCGCTCAGCATATACCTGCTCACGGGAAGCCGCCCGCCAACACCGAGGCTTTAGGATATCGAAAGGTAAAAATCGTTCTCATAAACTTGTCTCTTTTTCCGGAACGATTATTCTTATCCCAAACATTGTTTTGAATGTCAAGGGCGGGGGTGGCGGTCAGGTCATCCGGGGGAGCCGTTTGACTTGTAGGTCTATTTGCGTGATAATTTTTAAAAAACCGGACCGAAGGGTCAGGCCGAACAGGCGGATCCGAGGTAAACAGGGCCTGATAGGTCGAACTGGGTGGAATTTTTGAACCGGTCGCGGGTGACACGTTTCACCTGACGATTCGCAGGAACGATATGAACCCATGAACTTTAAACTGCACCAGGATTTCAAACCGGAGGGGGACCAGCCCAAGGCGATCGAGACCCTCGTGAACTGGACGCGGGCGGGGGTGCCGCACCAGGTGCTCCTGGGGGTGACGGGGTCGGGGAAG
>CAZKUZ010000009.1:0-12024 GCA_964556045.1 uncultured Thermodesulfobacteriota bacterium
TTGGCCTTCCCTTTCAGCCGGCGGCGTAGGATAGCCTGGGCGTGGTTCCCCATGGCGAGGACGATTTTCGTCGGCTTCACCATGAATTTCTTCCCCTCGCCATCCGCAAGAATCGCCCCCTCTTCTGTAATCTCCCGGAGGGACATCCTCAGAAAAACCTGGAGCTTCTCTCCCGCCATCCTCTTCAAGAGATCCATCCGGGAAATTTCCTCCAGGTCCCCGGCAAGTTGATCCTCTTTTTCGATGAGGATGACCCGGTTCCCCAAGGACTTGAGAAACAGGGCGAGTTCACAGCCCGTCACGCCTCCTCCGACGACGAGAACATCCTCATTTCCCTTGGGGCATTGCCCGTCCAGACACTGGACGGGGGTGATGATCCGATCATCCTTGATGCCCGGGAGAATGGGAATGGAAGGCACCGAACCCGTCGCTATGACGACCACGTCGAGGGGAGTCCCCGGATCCTGGGGATCGAACTCCGTGCCCAACCTCACGTCCACTTTGGAATTCTGGAGTTGATACTCGAAAAAGTTCAGCAGGTCGCTGATCCGGTGCTTCGTCGGCATGGAGGCGAAAAGCCGCAACTGCCCGCCGATCCACGGATTACGCTCGAACAAAACGACCTGATGGCCCATCTTGTCCGCCTGGAGAGCGGCCGTGATTCCCGCGGGCCCCGCCCCCACCACGGTGACATGGCGCGGCGTCACCGGTTTCTTCTTCTTTCCCAGCCGGTTTTCACGCCCGACCTCCGGGTTGATGGAACAGCCGATGTAGTCGGTGAGGCGATTTCCGAGGCATCCCTCGTTGCAGGAAATACAGTAACGAATCTCTTTGGTCCGTCCCTCTTTCGCTTTCAAAGGCCACTCGGGATCGGCGATAAGGGCACGGCCGAGGGCCACGAAATCCGCGTCCCCCTTAGAAAGAATCTCTTCAACCGTGTCGGGATACCGGATGTTTCCCACCGTAATTACCGGGACAGAGACGAGTTTCTTGATCTCCTTCGCCAGATAGACCCGCCACCCCTCTTTGTAACTCATCGGCTCCAGAATGGTCATGAGACTCTCGTAGATCCCGGCCGAAACATGCAAGGCATCGATTCCCGCCTCCTCGAGGCGAACTGCGATCCGTTTCGCCTCCTCCAGCTTGATGCCGCCTTCTACGAACTCATCGGCACTCAGGCGAAAAAGAATGGGAAAGTCCTCTCCGACGGCGTCACGGATCTTTTCGATAATCCTGAGGGGGAAGCGCATCCGACCTTCGAAATCCCCCCCGTAGGCGTCTTCTCGATGGTTGGTATAGGGGGACATGAATTGACCGATGAGATAGCCGTGCGCACCATGCAACTCGATTCCGTCAAACCCCGCCGTCTTCGCCCGGATCGCCGCCTTGGCGAACCTGTTTTCGATCTCCTCTATCTCTTCCGGCATAAGGGCACGCGGCGTTTCCTTCAAATGCTTACAAGGAATGGCCGAAGGGGCCACGGGCTGAAGCCCCCCCGTAAATTCACGGGTGGTCTGCCGTCCCGCGTGGTGAAGCTGTAATACGGCGGGGATCTGATGCTTGTGGATGGCGAAGGCAAGACGTTTGAGTCCCGGGATGAAACGGTCATCCGAAACACAGAGCTGCCGGACCGTGTGTTTCCCTCGAGGTCCCTCCACCTGGCTGTTTTCCACGATGATCATTCCCACACCGCCCCTGGCACGCATTTCGTAATAGGCCAGCATCTTTTCGGAAACCTTCCCCTCATAATCGGCGAAATTCGTATCGACGGGTGCCATAACGATACGATTTTTGAGGGTCAGGGTTCCTATTTTCCCTTCGGAGAAAATAGACGGATAATGCACTTTCATCTCCTTTTATATGACCGATCAGGCCACCTTGTATTCTTCTGTTCCGGCCCCTGCCGGAAGGCCGTTTTACAACGCGCTAACGGCTTCCCCAAACCGGAACGGGATAGACAAGCGCGACCTTTTTCACTCTCCCGGGATAGACGGGAACGGCTTTATCTCCCCGAAGCTGGACAATCACCGGGGAACGTCCCGTATTGGCACCGTCCTTCCCAAAACGTATCTTTCCGTAAAAAGTTTCAAATGCATTGGCGTGAAGGCATCTCATAAGCGCCTTACGCCCGTCCCCATCGTATGGCGGAGCTTTTCCCAATTGTTGCAAGGCCAACTGCTGAACCACCGCCGCCGAGGCAACCGCCGCCTCCAGGCACCCAGGGTGGCGCTTGTACTCTTTATAATACACCCTGTCAAAATCCGGGGCGCTTCCAAATACCGGACCTCTATAAGGAAGCTCGGACACCCACTCGGTCGCGGCGAACAGATAGGCACCATCCTTCCCCAGCGTTGCCGCGAGGTCATGGATCATCAAGCCGCCGCCGAGGACAACCGCCTTCGGCATGAAATCGAGCTTTTTCATGGCCTCAAGCATGCCCTTCACCAGGTTCAGTCTCCCGGGTTCCACGAACAGAATCTCTGGATGTTTCACTTGTATCTTTGAAAGGGTGGTATCGAAGTTGTCAAACAACGGGGGGAAAAGCTCGTAATGAATCACCTTGAATCCCGAGGAGACAGCCGCCTTTTTAAAAGCTACGCAAACCAGAGAAGAGGGAGAGGTTTCTGAACCGATTACCGCCACGGTCGTTGGCTTAGGTTTGAGTTTTTTCAAAAAATCGATACACCCCTGGGCCCGGCTCGAGACCTTCGCCAAAGTCGAAATATAGCAGTCATATCCTTGGGCAAAAAGGCGATCCGAGTTCGCCCCTCCGCTGATCATCGGGTATCCGTATTTTTCCGCCACGGCACTTGCGGATAAAACGAGTCGATCCCCAACCCCCCCGAGTAACAGGTCCACCTTGTCGACCGTGATGAGCTTCTCGAAAAACCCGGCGCTTAAATCCGGGTTGCCCCTGTCATCATAAAAAACCAGCTCAACCGGGTAGCGCTTACCCTTGATCAGGATCCCTCCCTCGCCATTCATTTTCTTGGCCCACAATTTATACGCATCGAGGACCCTTTGTCCCTCACCTGCATGGGAACCCGTCAATGGCAGGGCAAACCCGAAACTGATCTTGTCGGTACAGGAAGCGGAAATCGGGTCAAGAAAGCCAATCCAGAAAACAAGCCCTACCAAGAATGCAATCTTCTTCACGCCGAATCCCTTGTTTTAAAATGTAGGCGGGCTGACAACCCAGGCGACAATCGTTTTCTTCTTGCCTTTGTTCGAAAAACCGTGGGGACGTGTTGACGAAAAATAGAAGCTGTCTCCCTCTTCCAGATGATACGTCTTATCCTCCACCGTCAATTCCATTTCCCCCGAGAGAACCAAGCCAAACTCCTCCCCGATATGGGAATAAAGGCCCGAAGATCCGCCCCCCGGATCGATGGTGGTATAAAAGGCGACCATTCGCTTGTTTTTCGTATTCTTGACCATGGACTGGATGTGAGTCTTGCCCCCATCCTTAAACTCGATGTCGATTCTCTCGTTTTTCTTGACCACGACCGGGGTTTCCTCCTCGTGATCTATGAAAAAATCGACGATCTGGACGTTGAAAACCGCCGCAATCTTCTTGAGTGTCGCAATCGAGGGGTTGGCGTTTCCGTTTTCAAGCTGAGAGATATAGGATTCCGTACACCCCGCCTTCTTCGCCACCTGTTTCAGCGTCATCTTATTCGCACGACGAAGTTCCCGCAACTTCCTGCCTATAACATCAACCATCGGTCAACCCTATCCCCTACCGAAAAAATTCATTTTGCGTAAATTAACATTATTAACTATATTTAAATTTGTTACAATATATTAAATTTTCTGTCAAGTTCTTTTTTGGACTTCTCCTGCCTCGTCGAAAGACTCGGAAATAAGAATTCAGGGTCTTCACGACCTCTCAGGCACACGGCTTTGACCGGAACATTCCCTCTCCATTCGCCACTTGAATCAATCTTGACAGGAGTGTTACCCCATGCTAAATGTTGCTCCAAAATCGTAGGCAATAGACAATATACCTTTGAATGAATGAAAAAAGAAAGGGGGTGGATAAGAGGTATTGAAAGAGGCAGAAAACATCATCAAGTTTCGTATCACCCACGAATCTGCCAGAGGGAAAAATTGTAAAATTGAACAGGAGGGAAAGATGAAAACCAGTAAAACCATTTTAACCGCAATCGTTGCGCTGTGTCTCATGATGCTGTTCAGCATCCCGTCCGCACTCGCGGGAGGAACCATAAAAGTTGGAGAAATAAATACATACAGCAAGTTAACCAATTTTACCTTCCCCTATCGGAACGGTTGGAAACTCGCCCTCGAAGAAATCAATAAGGCGGGTGGAATCAACGGCAAGAAGTTAGAGGTCGTTTCAAGAGATGATGCGGGGAAACCGGGCAACGCGGTCCGGATCGCCAAGGAACTCGTCACCAAAGACAAGGTCGTCCTTTTGATGGGATCCTTCTTCTCCCACGTCGGTCTCGCCCTGACGGACTTCGCCAAACGCAACAAGGTCTTCTACTTGGCCGCGGAGCCCCTCTCGGATGCGCTCGTCTGGGCCAAGGGAAACCGTTACACCTTCCGGCTGCGGCCCTCCACCTACATGCAGGCCGCCATGCTCGCCGAGGCGGCATCCAAGAACCCCGCGAAACGCTGGGCCACCATCGCCCCCAACTATGCGTATGGGAAAGACGCTGTCAAGGCCTTCAAGAAGGTCTTGAAGGCCAAACGTCCGGATGTTCAATTCGTGGCCGAACAATGGCCCGCCCTCTTTAAGATCAACGCCGGCGCCGAAATCCAGGCCCTCAAACGCGCGAATCCCGAAGCCATCTTCAACGTGACGTTCGGAAGCGACCTGGCCAAATTCGTCCGGGAAGGAAAGTTGAGAGGCTTCTTCAAAGGAAAGTTCGTGGCAAGCATGCTCACGGGTGAACCTGAATACCTCGACCCCTTGAAAGGCGAAGCCCCCGTGGGCTGGCTGGTCACAGGATATCCCTGGTACGCCATCAAGACCAAGGCGCACACGAAATTCCTGAAGGCATACGAAGCCAAGTACAAGACCTACCCGAGAACCGGTTCCGTCGTCGGCTACGAGATGCTGATGTCCATCGCCCACATGCTGAAAAAGGCCAAATCGACAGATACGGAAAAGATGGTCGAGGCCATGGAAGATCTCACGTTCAACGGCGTGTTCGGTCCCATCACCTTCCGGAAGATCGACCACCAGTCGACCATGGGCGCGTTTGTCGGCTACACGGCCCTCAAGGATGGCAAGGGAATCATGGTCAACTGGAAGTACTGTGACGGGAAGGACTACCTCCCCAGCGACGCAGAAGTAAAGAAATTGCGCCCGTAGTACCGACAAGACAACCGAGGGCGTGGCCTTTTCGCCACGCCCTCAAATTCGTTAGAGGACGAACACCTTGGGTTTCTATATTGTACAACTTCTGACAGGTCTATCTGATGCGGCGTCCCTCTTCCTGGTCGCGGCCGGGCTGTCCCTCATTTTCGGGGTTTCCCGCATTGTCAACATGGCCCATGGGTCTTTTTACATGCTTGGGGCCTACATTGCCTACTTCATCATCGCCGCTTTACCTCACACGGCCCTTTCCTTCTGGAGCGGAATTTTACTTGCCACCCTGGCTGTCGGGGTGATCGGTGTCATCGTAGAGGTCTTCCTGCTTCGGCGCCTCTACCACGCACCGGAACTGTTTCTCCTCATGGCTACCTTCGCCGTGCTCTTGGTGATCCAGGACCTCTCCCGATGGGTCTTCGGCCCGGAGGACCTGATGGGACCCATGGCTCCCGGACTGGAAGGAAGCATCAAGATTTTCGGGGCGCTCATGCCGGTCTACGACCTGGTATTGATCATTGCGGCCCCCATCGTGCTCCTCGCCTTATGGCTTCTTTTGAACCGGACTCGGTGGGGAATCCTGGTTCGTGCCGCCACGGAGGACCGGGAGATGCTCGCCGCCCTGGGCGTCAACCAAAAATGGCTTTTTACCAGTGTCTTTTTCATCGGCTCGCTCCTCGCGGGCCTGGGAGGCGCCATCCAGCTTCCCAAAGGTGGTGCGGACCTGTTGATGGACATGAACGTCATCGCAGCCGCCTTCGTCATCGTCGTGGTCGGCGGCATGGGCAGTATCCCCGGGGCCTTGCTCGCCGCGATCATCATCGGCGAAATGGGCTCCTTCGGCGTCCTTTTCATTCCCCAGAGCACTCTGGTAATGATGTTCCTCGTCATGGCGGTGGTACTGGTCATCCGGCCCTACGGGCTCCTTGGAAAACCGGAGGCGGAAGGCGGGGCAGGAGAAACCTTTGACACGGTCTTGAGGCCGGCATCGAAACGCCTCCGTATAATAGGCCTTTTTCTTTTAATCATCCTGGTTCTTCTCCCGCTGGTGGCGGGCAAATACCAATTAACACTCATCGGCGAAATCGCCATCTTCGCCCTGGCCTGCATGAGCCTCTTCTACATGATGGGACCCGGCGGGATGGTCTCTTTCGGCCACGCCGCCTTTTTCGGGGGCGGGGCTTATGCCGCGGCCCTGTTGGTCCATCACATCCATACCCCTATGGATCTGGCCCTTATTCTCGCACCCGTCTGCATGGGGCTTCTGGCGCTCATCATCGGCTGGTTCTGTGTCCGGCTCTCCGGGGTTTATCTGGCCATGCTGACCCTGGCATTCGCCCAGATCTGCTGGTCCATCGTGTTTCAATGGAGCGGTTTCACCGGCGGTGACGACGGAATCCTCGGGATCTGGCCCGCCAAGTGGGCCAGCAACGAAGTCGTTTTCTACTACCTCACTATGCTCATATCCATCGGGGGAATCCTCCTTTTGCGCCACCTGCTCTTCACGCCTTTCGGGTACACCATGCGGGCCTGCCGGGATTCGAGACTTCGGGCGGACTCCATCGGGATCAATGTCACCCGCCACCAATGGTTCTCGTTCGCGGTGGCCGGTGTCTTCGCGGGGCTGGCAGGGGGAATCTACGTCTTTTCAAAGGGAAGCGTTTTCCCGGATGAGATGTCGATACCCAGGTCCTTCGATCTCCTTCTCAGCGTCCTGCTGGGCGGCATCGAGAGCATCACGGGACCCATCGTCGGGTCCACCGCGTTCATTTGGCTTGAGGACAAGATCTCCCATCTCAACTTCTGGCGTCTGATCCTCGGGTGCATCTTCATCTTCTTGGTTCTGGCCTTCCCGCAGGGAATCGGCGGATTCTTCGGAACCAAGTTCAGTCATTACCTTTCGGGTGAATCGGAAACGACAAACGGGAAGACATAAATGAAAAAAGTCCTGGAAGTCATCAATCTATCCAAGTCATTCGGGGGCGTTCACGCGGTAAACGGCGTGTCGTTTGACCTCAACGAAGGCCAACTGCTGGCCATGATCGGACCGAACGGCGCGGGGAAATCAACCTGCTTCAATCTGATCAACGGGCAGTTAAAACCCGACAGCGGAACGATCCGGATTCTCGGGAAAGATACCACGGGAATGCGACCAAGGCACGTGTGGGGCTTGGGCGTGGGGCGAACCTTCCAGATCACTGCCACCTTTCCCTCCATGACCGTCCTGGAAAACGTGCAAATGGTCTTTCTGTCCACCCATCGGCGCCTTCGGAACATGTGGCACAAAACGGCACGCCTGTATCGGGACGAGGCCATGGAGCTGCTTCGTCTGGTCGGCGTCGACCGGCAGTGGAATCGCCCGTGCGGGATCCTCGCCTACGGGGATCTGAAGCGGGTGGAGCTGGCCATCGCCCTGGCCAACAAGCCGAAACTGCTTTTGATGGACGAGCCCACGGCTGGCATGGGAACCAAAGAGCGTCTGAAGCTGATGGAGCTGACGGCCCGGATCGTCAAGGACCAATCCATCGGCGTCCTCTTCACGGAACACGACATGGACGTGGTGTTTGGACACGCGGATCGCATCATCGTGCTCAGCTACGGCAAGCTAATCGCGGAAGGCGCACCGGAAGAGGTCCACGGGAACGAAAAGGTCAGGGAAATCTACTTCGGGACAAACGTGGTCCCATCCTGCGCGACGGCAGAGGTACAATAGAAAATGAGTACTATGGACAACAAAACAAATCAGGGTTCCATCCTCGAAGTCAAAGCCATCAACAGCTTTTACGGCAAGGCGCACATCCTCCACGACTTGAGCCTGGAGATGGACAGGGGAACCGTGGCGGTCCTGCTGGGACGAAACGGTGTGGGGAAAAGTACCACACTGAAAAGCATCATGGGTATCGTAATCCCCAAGAGCGGGAAGATCACGTTCAAGAGGCAATCCATCGTGGGCCAGCCTCCTTATAAAATCTGTGCCATGGGTCTCGGGTACGTCCCGGAGGACCGGCGAATCTTCACCGGCCTTACCATCATGGAAAATCTCGAAGTGGGACGCCGACCCCCACGGGAAGGTTTCGAGCCTTGGACACCCGAACGCCTCTTCGAGCTCTTTCCCAACCTGGGCAACATGAAAAACCGCCTGGGCGGCCAGATCAGCGGCGGGGAACAACAAATGCTCTCCATCGCCCGTACCCTCATGGGCAATCCGGAACTGATCATCCTGGACGAGCCCTCCGAGGGACTCGCCCCCGTCATCGTGGATCAGCTCGGAGAGGCCATTACCCGCCTGAAAGAAGAAGGGGTCTCCATCCTGCTGGCGGAACAGAACCTCAACTTCGCCCGATCTATCTGCGACAGGGCTTTCATCGTGGACCACGGACGCGTCTGCTTCGACGATGCCATCTGCAACCTCACGGAAGAGGTCTGCGAACAGTATCTCGCCGTATAGACGGGCCATCCCAGAGGGGGATCAAACCGTGAAGATCGAATCCATTGTAGATATCGCCAAGCGTCACATCGAGGAGTGGATCATCACGGGCCAATTCCTCCCCGGGGAACAGTTAAAGGAAGAGGAAATCTCCCAAAGGCTGGAAATCAGCCGTCCTCCCGTCAGGGAAGCCTTGAAGGCCCTCGAAGCAACGGGGCTCGTTATCCGAAAACCGCGCCGGGGCGTGTTCGTCCCTGAAATGACCGAAAAGGATATCTGGGAAATCTACACCCTGAAGGCCACCTTGTACGAAATGGCCATCGACGTGGCGATCCCGACGTTTACAAAAAAAGATGTCGCCCGGCTTGAATCCCTTGTCAAGAAAATGGAAACATGCGTTCAGAATGAGCCTTTCGACGTTCTCCAATACCAGAAACTTCACAGGACGTTTCACAACCTCATCATGGACGTGGCGGGAAACGGAAGGCTCAAGACATTCGCCGAGAACCTGCACAACCAGGTCAGCATGATCAGCTACAAGACGCTTCAGAAACGGGAGCACTACCTCTCCTCCCTCTACTATCATCGGGAAATTCTGCGAACAATCAAAGAAAAAGACGTGAAAAACGCGCGAAGGCTGATGAAGGAACACGTTCTCAGTGCGCTGGATGTCTTGAGAGAGTCCCTGTCAGAGGCAGCCAAAGAAAAGGCGCAGTCCCTGAGCTGAAACGCCCCATCAGCCAAGGCTCAGGTATCCAGGTCGATCAGCCCGATCCTCGCCGCGTAGCGGATCAGCTCCACCGTCCGGTGGATTCCCAGCTTGTTCATGATGTTGGCACGGTGATTGTCCACCGTCTTGATACTGATGAAAAGCCTTTCTGAAATCTCTTTCGTGGTAAACCCCTCCGCCACGAGCCGCATGACCTCCTGTTCCCGTTTCGTGAGGCGTTTGTACGCGATATCGATCATCTTCGGCGCACCCGAGGTATCTTCCAAATTTTCCTTGACCTCCCTGGAAAGGGAGGGATCCAGAAAATGCCGTCCCTTCGAGATAGCGTCCAGACCTTTCAAGAGGGTTTCTGAGGTCGATTCCTTGATCAGATACCCCATGGCCCCCATCCGCAGGGCCTCCGTCACGTAGAAGATCTTCGTGTGCATGCTCACGATAAGGATTTTGCAGTCCGGCAACAATCTCAAGACCTCGCGCGTCAGCTCGATCCCGTTCTTGTCCGGCAACGAAATATCCACGATCATGAAACCGGGGAAATACCTCCGGGCGAGCTTCATTGCCTCCGCCGCCGTCCCCGCCTCCCCGACGATCTCGTAGGCCTCGTCGCGGGCCAGAATGCTTCGAAGCCCCAGCCGGAAGAGGGGATGATCATCCACGATTACCACCGTCTTTCTATCTTGTGTCACGGCTTCCCCTTGAATCGACGGGAATCCTGACGAAGATCTTTGTCCCGCCGCCGGGCCTCGATTGAATCCGTAAATCCCCCCGGTAAAGGCGGACACGTTCCTTCATCCCCTGTAACCCCATACACTTTCTTGAAAGAAACTCCTCAAACGAGACAGGCACCTGAAAACCCTTTCCATCGTCCTCGATCCGCAGAATGATATCCGGATGGGACGCCACCAGACGTATCTTCACGCGCTCCGCCTCCGCGTGCCTCTGAACGTTGTTCAAAGCCTCCTGCACGATGCGATAGAGGTTGACCTGGAGGTTGAAGTCGAGGTCAATATCCTCGATGCCCGCGGACAGAAAATCCACATCGATGGGATACTTTCCTCTAAATTCCTGGCAGAAGGAATAGATCGCGTTCGATATCCCCATCTTCTCAAAGTGGGGGGGACGGAGATCATAGGAGAGGTGCCGGATCTGTTCCACCGAGCGCCGCAGGATGCGGGAAAGCTCGGAAAACTTGGGGACGATTCCCGGGAATTTTTCACCGTACTCGTCCAGTAGGATATTACAGTCGATCAGGGCGCTGGAAAGGTTTTGCGCCACGGTATCGTGCAGGTAGCGAGAGATCCGCAGGCGTTCGATCTCCTCCGCCTCTGTGAGCTTCTTGTTCAAGGAGAAGATCAGTTCCTCCGCGTTCTTGAAGTCGGAGATGTCCAGGGCGAATCCGATAATCCCGATGATGTCTCCCTTCTCGTCCCGGTAAGGGATCTTATCGATCACCAGCCACTTCGGAACGTTGTTGACCACCACCTTGCTCACCGTCTGGCGCTTTGCCTTCCCCGTCTCCATGATCCACGTGTCTTCCCGCGTGAACTCCTCCGCGCTGTACTGACCGAAACCCAGATCGAAATAGGTCTTTCCCTTGTAAAACTCCTTGGGCCTTCCAAAGAATTTCGCGAACGACGCGTTGACGCGAATGAAGCGGTGGTGAAGGTCTTTATAAAAAATGGCCGCCGGAACGGAATCGAGGATGACCTCGAGTTCCCCCACCAGTAGATCGATCTTCTTTTTCGCTTCTTCGTACTGATTGATTTTCAGAACGAGGGCCTCATTCATCCGGTTGAGTTTGGCCGTCCGCTCCTTGACCATCCGCTCCAATTCTTCCTTCTGCCTGCGTATCAGGACCTCATACTTTTTTCTTTCCGTGATATCGTGGGCGATTCCCTCGACGGTAATGACCTTCCCCTCTTCGTACTCGACGGAGATCTCCTGGACCTCCAGGGTTACGATCTTTCCATCCTTTCGAATCACCTCCACCTCGTAGGGGGCCTGCCGGATCCCCTTGATGCTCAGCCAGGTCGACTGTTTCGCCTTCGCGTTGACCGGACTATCCGTCAGGTACTTGCTGAAGTGCCCCAAAAATTCTTCGGGTTCGTATCCCAGAACGTTTCTCACGGAATCGCTCACATACGTGAAGATGCCCTTCGTGTCGTGGCGGTAGAAGAAATAGTCCTCACCCAAGCGTTCGATAAGCCTCTGCATCTTCTCTTCGCTGCTGGCGAGGGAGTCACTCGCCCTCCGATGTTCGAGAACATTGGCAATCATCCTGGCGACGATTCCCAAAAACGTCTCCTTGATTCCCGAAAGAGATCCATTTGCCCTCCGCCCGTCACCGCAGCAGAGAAAACCCAAAGGGGCCTCCCCCGCCTTCAAGGGAACAATGAAGCCGGACGCAAACCCCAGCGCTTCCATGAAACGCCTTTCATGAACATTCTCGGGGGAAAGAACCCCACACCGAGGAATCTCTTCACGGCAGAGGAGACTCAACTTCTCGGAGAACCAGTGGGCCTCGGTGTC
>CAZKUZ010000010.1:0-2852 GCA_964556045.1 uncultured Thermodesulfobacteriota bacterium
TCCTTCGGAACCTACGGGCTCATCAAAAAGCTCGCTCCCCTCGAGGCCCTGGAAGGTCAAACCATAGAAATGGCCTTCCTGTCCATCCTCGCACTCCCTTTCTTACTCTACCTCGAGAAGCTTCACGTAGGTTCGTTCATACATGCGGGCCTTACTCCCACCATCCTGCTCATACTCGGTGGGGCCGTAACCGCGATCCCTCTTCTCATGTTCTCCGCCGCCGCCAGGCAGATCCCCCTTTCCATGATCGGCATTCTCCAATACCTCGCCCCAAGTCTTCAGTTTTCCATCGGTGTCTGGGTTTACGGGGAGGGCTTTCCACCCTATAAGCTGGTAGGATACTCCCTCATCTGGTCCGCCCTGCTTGTCTATACCGTCGAGGGCCTTCGCCATCAGCAAAAATCTCGAAAGGCAATGGGGTGCCCCGAGATTCCACCCACCTAACCGTCCTCCCTGGATAAACCTTTCGCCACCTTTCAATCCCTCGCGGCCCTGCCCAAATCCCTTGACTTTCAGCCCGATATGTGAAAACATTCACCATCGATTGCTTTGAACACCCAGAAAGGGAAAAATAAAATTCAAGGAGGTTAACGTCTTATGCTGAGCAAAACCTACATCCCCTACAAAGGATACTATTCCACGCCCTTCTGCCGCTGGCAGGGGTCCATGGCCAACGAGAATTCCATCGAGCTGGGCGCCAAGACCGCACGCCGCTGGCTCCTCGCCAGCAACTACGATCCCACCATGTTCGACTATCTCTACTTGGGCATCACCATTCACCAGCTCCATCTCTTCTACAGCCACACCTGGGCGGCGGCCATGATGGTGGACGGCCAGAAGGACCTACCCGCCCTGATGGTCAACCAGGCCTGTACCACCTCTACCACGTGCCTCTACCTCGCCGCCACGAACATCGAAATCGGGGCCTACGACACGGCTTTCGCCCTGATGGTGGACCGCTGTTCCAACGGTCCTCACACCGTGTGGCCGAATCCTCTGGGACCCGGCGGAGAGGTCATCCACGAGAACTGGATGATGGACAACTTCAATCGCGACCCCTGGGCCGGGCTCAAGATGATTCAAACGGCGGAAAACGTGGCCAAAGAAATCGGGGCCACCAAGGAAGAGTGCGACGCCGTGACCCTGCGGCGTTATGAACAATACCTGGAGGCCTTGGCCAACGACCGGGCCTTCCAGAAACGCTACATGTTCCCCGCCGAGGTTAAAATCTCCAAGAAGCAGACCAAGCTGATCGAGGAAGACGAGGGCATCATCCCCTCCACGGCGGAAGGACTCGCCAAGCTGAAACCCGTGGAGCCGGGGGGTGTGATGAGTTACGGCAGCCAGACCCACCCCGCCGACGGCAACTGCGGCTTCATCGTCACCACGAAGGAAAAGGCAAAGGAACTGAGCAAGGATCCCAACGTGGAAATCCAGATCGTCTCGTATGGCTATTCCCGTGTCCAAAAAGGCTACATGGCGAAGGCTCCCGTCCCGGCGGCGGAAATGGCCTTGAAGAACGCGGGTCTCAAGGTCTCCGACATCAAGGCCTTCAAGACCCACTGTCCCTTCGTCATCAACGACATCTACATGGCCAAGACCATGGGCATCGACGTCAACAACATCAACAACTACGGCACCTCTCTCATCTTCGGCCATCCCCAGGGCCCCACGGCGGGACGCCTCATCGCCGAATTGATCGAGGAACTCGTCATCAAGGGCGGCGGTTACGGGTTGTGGGCCGGCTGCGCGGCCGGGGACAACGGCGCCGCCATGGTCTTTAAGGTCACGTGCTGATATAGATTCGTCCTCCAACGAAGGGGAGGGATTTCCCTCTCCTTCTTTTTATACGAACACCATCTATCACATAGCGACATAATGTTTTAACTCAGAACCATTTCCTTCCTTTTCTAACCATTTAGGCTTAGAACTTTACCTTTCAACCACCGATAATGTATTGACAAATAATGCAAAACGCTGTTTATTTTTACTGTATGAAGGCTGACACACCAACAAGTCGGGTCCTTCGCTTGAGCGTTTCCGACTGGATCAAAAAATGGGCCTTGATCCTGCCCAAGAAGATCGCGCTTGTCTACGATGACCGGCCTATGACCTACGCCGCGCTGAACGAACGGATCAACCGGTTAAGCCACGCCCTCTTGAATCTTGGCGTCAAGCGGGGAGATCGCGTCGCGGCCCTGCTCACCAACTGCGCCGAATTCTTCGAGATCCTCTTCGCCTGCTCCAAGATCGAGGCCATCTTCGTCCCCCTGAACTTCCGGCTGGCGGGACCGGAAATCGCCTACATCATCAACGACTGCACCGCCGAGACCCTCTTCTTCAGCGGGGAGTTCACGGAGCGGATCACAACGATCAAGGGGAATATCCCGGTCAAGGCAGGCCATTACGTCACCGTCGGAGGGTCTGGCCCGGACTGGGCCGCAAGTTACGAATCGTTCGTCTCCGCCCATCCGGGACAAGAACCGGAGATTCCCTTCGAAAAGGACGTGGAATCCCCCCACGTGATCATGTACACCTCCGGAACCACGGGCTTCCCCAAGGGGGCTGTCTTCACGCAGCGGAAGACCTTTTTCAACATCCTCAACGCCAATATCTACTACCACGTGACGCCGGACGACACCATCGTCGTCTCCCGCCCCCTCTTCCATTCTGGGGGGCTGCTCGTCGATTCCCTCCCCTTCCTCTACAAGGGTGGGACGGTCATCCTGAAACGACGGTTCGACCCGGAGGAACTCCTGGAGGCCATTCAGCGCTACCGGGCCACCGTGCTGGAGACCTCCGCCACCATGTACCGCTTCATCCTGGACCGGTGCCGGTTGGAAGACTACGAC
>CAZKUZ010000011.1:0-3457 GCA_964556045.1 uncultured Thermodesulfobacteriota bacterium
GTCCTCGTCCACAAGCTTCCCGGGGAGTTTTTCGACTTTCCGGCAAACCGGATGATGTCATGGCCCGCCATCGGGAACCTGGCCCTTTTCGTGGGAACCGCCTACCTGGTGGGACCGGACATCTTCTCCCGTTTTCTGAGCTCGAGGGACGGGAAAGTTGCCAGACGATCCGCCCTGATCGCCTCAGGCGTTCTCGTGTTTGCCGCCTTCGGGATCACCTGTATCGGGATGATGGCAAGGGTCATGTTTCCGGACATCGCGGCGGAGCA
Source organism: uncultured Thermodesulfobacteriota bacterium (assembly GCA_964556045.1). GTDB lineage: Bacteria > Desulfobacterota > S145-22 > S145-22 > S145-22 > JAOZMY01. The sequence continues at coordinate 270 of CAZKUZ010000011.1, forward strand.
GGCCTTTCCCCACATGGTTCTCCATATCCTGCCCGGAATCTTTTCTCCCCTGGTCGTGGCGGCCCTCCTGGCGGCGGTCATGTCCTCCGCGGATACGTGCCTGCTTACGGCCGGCGTGATTTTGACCTCGGATATCCTGGGGGGCTGGTTGCCCCATGGGGCGCGGGAGGATCACCGCATCCTCATGATTTCCCGCCTGTTTGTCTTGGTGATCGGTGTTATTTCCCTCGGGATCGCCCTCTATGTCCAGGGAATCATCAAATCCCTGTTGTTGGGATACACGGTTTTTACATCGGGCCTTGTCCTTCCCACGATCCTGGCCCTCTTCCCAAAACGCTTCCCCATCGACACGAAATGGGTGGCGGGAGCCATCGTCATTGGGGGGAGCATCTCTCTCTGGGGGAAGCTCAACCATTGGTCCCATGCCGGTGTTTTGGGGATGGGATTGTGTGCCTTGGTGCTGATGATAGGTCTCGTTAAAGGGAGAGGCCTCAAGATTGGGGTTCAGGAAACGCCCTCGATGGGGGGCGGAACACCCTCCTCGTCCCAGCCCCTTAGCCGGTAGTATTCCACCAGCATCTTTTCCATCTCCTCGGGCGTCAGGGACTTCTTCTCCCCTTTCAAGGCCTCCTTGTAAAAACGTTTCGGAAGCTTGTCTGATTCCTTCGTGACCCCGCAACGGATGTTGAAGGTGCGGGCCGCGTCGGTCACGGCGGTGGCGATGGCACGGAGCCCCGCCTTGGAGGTTTCCAACCCCGTGGTTCCCTGAATGATGTCTCCCACGTCTTCCCACGACATGAGGTCCTTGTAGAAGCGGCAGAGGATCAGGGTGTCGAAGAGCGTCAGGAAATCCTCGTATTCCACGAAGAGCTTTGCCTTGCCCTCCGTCTCCTCGGGCGCGATCTTGCCCGTAAGCTCCGCTTGATAAAAGGACGAGCGCATGTGACACGCGCCCCGGTCGGAGGTGGCGTAGGCGAGTCCCATCCCTTTGAGGACCCTCGGCTCGTATCCGGCCGGTTCCAGGCCTTTCACGTGCACGGCGATGTCCTGTAGGCCCCAGGCCTTGCTCACCTCCCGGATCCCCTGGGAGAGGAGGGCCCCGATCCCTTCCTTCCGGGCGATCTTTTCGATAATCCTGGCCACGTCCCGGGCGTTTCCGTAGTGATACGTTTCCGGGATGACCTTTCTCTGGGAGGCCTCGATGGTAAAGGCGGCGAGATTCCCCGCCGTCACCGTGTCGATACCCAGGCGGTCGCAGAGGTCGTTCAGATAGATGATCTCCCCGATGTCGTCGATCATGCAGAGGCCGCCGAAGGCGTAGATCGTCTCGTATTCGGGCCCGAGGATGGTCAGGCCCTTGTGGGGACCGTTTTTGACCGTGGTCAGCTTTCCGCAGGCCATGAAGCAATAGGGGCAGGCGTGGGAGCGGGTGGTGCAGAACTGCTGAATCCCCTCGGCGCTGATATTTTCCCACCCGGGCAGGGAACCCTGGGACCAGTATTTGGTGGGGAACCCTCCGATGGTGTTCATGATCCCCACCAGCATGGGGGTTCCCTGAGTCTGATAGGCCTTGACGAGGGGATTCCCCTTCGCCTTTTTAATGAGGCGATGCCAGACCTGTTTCAAGCGGTCCGGTTCGGCGGCGGTCTTCTTCGCGGCGCCGTGGAAGACGATACCCTTCACCCGCTTGGCGCCCATCACGGCCCCGACCCCGGTGCGTCCCGCGGCCCGCCACTTCCCGCTGGCGATGGTGGAAAACCGGATCATGTTCTCTCCCGCCGGCCCGATCACCACGAGCTCCGCGCGCGGGTCTCCCACACGATGTTTCATACGTTCCTCGGCCGTGTAGGTATCCATGCCCCACAATTCGTTCGCCTCGTGAAAAACGACCCCCTGGTCTGAAATCTCGAGGAAGACGGGCTTGGGGGCGCTGCCTTTGAGGAGAAAGGCGTCTGCCCCGCATGCGGCCATGGAGATGGCGACACTGCCTCCCGAATAGGATTCCGAGTAGATACCCGTCTGGGGCGAACGCGTGTAGACGCCGTATCGGCTGCTCCCGTGGATTCTCAATCCCGTCACCGGCCCGATGGCGAAGATAACGGGATTTTCGGGATCGAAAGGATCCGGGGGCGCGGCCCCTGTCTCCTTGAGCAGGAGATACGTCCCTATACCCTTCCCGCCCAAGAGGGTTTCATAAACCCTTTCCGGGATCTCCTGGACCTCGTAGCTCTGGCGCGAGAGATCGATGACATAGATACGGTGAAAGAATCCTTCCACGGGATCCTCCTGCTTACTTTTTCCTCCGGCCGCCGCGGGTCTGGATGATCTCCGCCAGGATGCTGACGGCGATCTCCTCCGGGGTCTCCGAGTGAATGGACAGCCCAATGGGGGCTTTTACCTTCTCTAAGAGGGTCTGAGGAACGCCTCTTTCCCGAAGGCGCTCGAAGACGATGGCGTTTTTCTGGCGGCTGCCCACCATGCCGATATAGGGAAGATTCTTATCGATGACTTGGGCGAGGACGATCTCGTCGAATCGGTGCCCCCGGGTGGCAATGACCACGTAGGTGTTGGCATCGAGGGCGATGAGATCGGATATCTTACGATACCCGGGGATGTGAAACGCCCGGGCCGCCTCCGGGAAGCGGGCCTTGTTGGAAAATTCTTCGCGATCGTCGATGACCTCTACCTGAAAGTGGCAGAGGCTTGCCATGGCGCAGAGGGCCTTCGAGAGGTGGCCGCCTCCGAAGATCACGAGGCGAGGAAAGCTCCGAAGGGCTTCGAAGATGATCAGGTTCCAGGGAACGGAAGGGGGAAAATCGAGAACCTCCGAATCGATGATCCGAATGGTGGTGGCTTCCTCCCTTAGGAGGACCTCTCCCCACGCGAGGACGCGTTTCTCGAGCTCTCTTTCGATGGGGGGCATGATCAGGCGGGTTCCATCGGCTTTGATCACACCTTTGGGCCCGGATTCCAGCTTATTTCCCTCTTTCGGGTCGTGACGGAAGAGCCGGAAGAAGCAGCATGTGTCGTGGAGGGAGAGGGCGTTCGCGATGAGTTCGTAGACGGCTTTGTCTTCCGTTCGGACGGGTTCGACGAGCACCGTCACGTTTCCGCCGCAAACCATATCCGAGGGGTCGTCTCCTTCCACGAGGGTAAAGGTGAGAAGACGCCCTTTTTGGTCCCCAATC
>CAZKUZ010000012.1:0-1899 GCA_964556045.1 uncultured Thermodesulfobacteriota bacterium
AAGGGAGACTTTGCAGAGGTTTCTCGAGAGATACATGGCGATTTGTCTTGGCAAGACGAGGGACTTGGAGCGCCGTTTGGACTTGATGTCGGAGATTCGAATGCCGTAGTGTTCGCAGACGATCTTCTGGATGTCCTCGACCGTGACGGGCTTGTCTGTATCCTTCAGGATGCCCTTTAGGATTTCCTTTGCAAACGGAATCGTGATGGGTTTCCCCGTGATGGACGCGAAGGCGCCGAGCCGCGTGAGCATCCCCTCGAGGGTTCGAATGTTGGACGAGGCCTTTGTGGCGAGGAACATGGCCACCTCGTCGGGGAGGTGGATGTTCTCCCTCTCGCTCTTCTTTTTCAGGATCGCGACCTTTGTTTCGATGTCGGGAGGCTGGATGTCCGCGATGAGTCCCCACTCGAACCTGGACCTCAGACGTTCCTCCAGGTTCTTGATATCCCTTGGAAACTTGTCGCTGGTGACCACGATCTGCTTTTTCGCCACGTATAGTGCGTTGAAGGTATGAAAGAATTCAGCCTGGGTCCGCTCCTTGCCCGCGATGAACTGGATGTCATCAATCATGAGGATGTCGACGTTTCGGAATTTCTGCCGGAATTCCTCCATCCGGTCGTAGCGGATGGCGTTGATGACCTCGTTCGTGAAGACCTCCCCCGAGATGAAGGAGATATTCTGGGGTGACGAGACGCAACCGTTCGCGATGGCATAGTTTCCGATCGCGTTGAGGAGGTGGGTTTTCCCGAGACCGACACCCCCGTAGATAAAGAGGGGATTGTAGGTTTGACCCGGAGCGGAGGCAACGGCAAGGCTGGCCGCCTGCGCGAACTGGTTGCTGTCACCCACGACGAAGGTGTCGAATGTGTAAGCCGGATTGAACAGGGGGGACGTGAGGGACCCGTTTCCGCCGTTCTTTAACTCCGTGGTTTCCGCCCTTTGATTGCTGGGGGGATTCTGGGCCGCTTCAACGACGATGTTGAGCTTGAGGTCCTTGGCCCGTAGGAATTTGGAGGCACAGGCCTGGATAGTCCCCTTGTAATGGTCGTTGATCCACTCCCCGAAGAACTTGTTGGGGACAGTCAAGACAAGGGTATTGTTTGAGAAGTCTTTGAAATTCAGGGGTTCGATCCAGGTTCTGTAAGAACTTTCATCTCCCAGCTCTTCTTTTATGATCTGTTTTATCGGAAAGAGGTTTTCATCCATAGGTGTATCGTTGTCGTTACAGCGAGGGTTTCAAGTGCAAGCGCAAAAAAGGTTTGTGTTTTCAGAAATTAACATACTTATCAACAATTGTGGATAACTTTCCCCACTTTTTTCTGGGTATTCCTTCATTCATCGAAGGCGCCAAGGATGCATATTATTATAGACGAAAGATATGAAAAGTTCAAGTCATATTTCGATGTTCCCCTACTCGAATTCCATACCCGGCTCGGTCGACAGGATCCTTTCCACGACCTCCTTGAGGGGCATTCCCTTGTAGAGGAGATGATACATCCCGGAGATGATCGGCGCCCGAACACCGAGCTTCTCGGTCAGCTGGTACGCACTCTTGGTGTTCAGGACGCCCTCCGCCACCATCCGCATGTCTCGGGTGATTTCCTCGATGTTCAATCCCTGCCCGAGCTTGAGTCCCACGTTGCGGTTGCGGCTGAGGTCACCCGTGCAGGTGAGAACGAGGTCGCCGATCCCGGACAGGCCGAGAAAGGTCGAGGGATTCGCCCCCATCTTTTTTCCAATGCGCGAGATCTCCGCCAGGCCGCGCGTGATGAGGGCGGCTCGCGCGTTGGTACCCATCTCCATACCGTCCGCTATTCCCACGGCGATGGCCATGATGTTTTTCAAGGCGCCGCCGATCTGCACGCCGATGGGATCGTGGTGGGTGTAGGCTCGGAAATG
>CAZKUZ010000013.1:0-7992 GCA_964556045.1 uncultured Thermodesulfobacteriota bacterium
TCGATGCCCCGTGCCACCATCATCAGCTTATTGCGCTCGAAGATCATGATGCTGCTCACGTGGTACAGGGGGATGAGTTTTTGGAGGTATTCCTGGCTGGCCCCGGGGCTTGACGTCAGGACCCTCTCGATGAATTTTGAATCCCTGGAAAGGCGGGTCGAGAGACGGACGATGCTTTCCGCTTCCTCCTTGTAGTAGGTCTGGGCTACTTCCAAGGCCCCGGCAAGAGATGATTCCACCTGGGAACGGAACCATTTCTTCGTGCTTTTCGTAACGATGCCCACCGAGGCGACGAAAAGAAGAAGGGCGGGAATCAGGGAGAGGGAAATGAAGGCGAAAACCAGCTTTGTGCGCAGTTTTGCCCCCAGGACCTTCCTCTTTTTCTCAAAGAAGAGCTTGACGAAATTACGGGTGATGAGGAAAATCAAGAGCAGGGCGAGGATGATGTCGATGTTGACCAGGGCGACGAGGATAATATTGTTGCTCAGGGGGACTTCCTCGGCGAATTTCTGGTAGTGGACCTCGATAAAGGCCAGTCCCACGAGCAGGAGGGAAACCGCGACGATGATCCAGAATTCGCGTTTCCGGCGTTTTTTTTCCTGAGCGTCTTTACGGCTGATATCTATGATTCGCTGCATGACAACAATTTGAGATTAAAGAATTTTTCCAGTTTATATCATAAATCCGACATGAGGTAAAATTCTTTCCGCGTGGGGCAGAATGTATTCCATGGTGTCTTCATGATATATTTTTAAATTCTTTTTTACTTGACATTGTTCGATTTTAAGCTTAAATATAAAAGGGAAAGCAAATATAAGAAATAAATTCGTAATTGTTATGAAGAGCGAAGAAAAACAAATCGAAGCCGAAAGTCTTCAAAAACGCTTGGCCCATATCGGCAGGCTTTCTGCGGGTATCGGCCATAATATCATGACTCCCCTCTCCCTCATCATGATGAACGCCGATCTTTTGACCATGAAGGTGAAGGATAACGAGAGCCTCTTAGGGTATCTGAATGAGATCATCCATCAAGCCTCCCTGATTTCCAAGATCGCGGAAACCATGATGTGGAAGGTCAAAATCGAAGAACAGGAAGAGCCTGCCGCGATCCAGTTTGGGGATCTCGTGCAGGAGAGCCTCAACTTCTGGATGGGGGATATGTTTTTCAAGCACAACCTGACCAAGGATTTTCAGATTAATCCCCACACGCCGATCATTCGCGGAGTCCCCAACCATTTCACGGCCTTCATCGATGAATGGGTTTCATCGGTCATAGAGCGGGCCAGGCCTTTCAACAAGGGCAGGTTGGGGCTGAAGGCGGACAGCAACGATCAGAACCAGTTTTTTATCCAGCTCGAGGATAATCTTCCTCCGCCTTCGGAAGAGCGTATGAAGGTGCTTGAGAGCAAATGCGCACATCCCCAGGCGAAGAGCCTCTATCCCGCCCTCACGCGTCTCCTCTCCCTTTATCCGGCCGAAATGGAACTTTCCGTTCCCGCCGGTGACGGGTTGAGGCTTTGTCTAACCTGGTCTCTTTGAGCCCTACTTTCCCGGGTAGATAACCAGCTCTGTCGGTTTTTTCTTGGACCCCAGAATCTGGATCTCGTTCTTTTCCAGTAGCAGAACCATCTTGCTGCCGCTCAGCTTGTTTTCCCCGTCCCATGCCGTGGGGGAATTTTCCAGGACAATCTTCCTCGCGGCGTTGTAGAAAATGGCCTTGCCGCACGTAACTTTTTTGTTCTGTTGCTTGATGGACACGTTCCCGTGGGCGATGATGCGGTCAATGGCCTTACCCCCGGTCGCGTAAAAGGCCGTCAGATCGTCACATTTTAGGGTCACGTCCCGTTGCTTCACGACCACGTTTCCGTAGAATCGAACCGAATTCTTTCCCTGCTGGGCCTCCACGTGGTCGGAGGAGATATGGATGGGAAGGCGGGTGTCGATGGCCCCCACGGGCCCCAGCGACGACCCCTCGCCTTTCTTTCTCTTTGAAGGAAGCCGGTCTGTTTTGACCATCTTCTTCACGTTCTCCGGTAGCTTTTTTGGCTTGGGGACCGGTTTCTCTTCCGCCTTCGCCGATGTTTTTGCGGGTTCCCTGGGAGAGACGGGGACTTTCTTCTTGACAACAGGCACCGGCTTCTTCGGGGCCTCCGCCTTCTTTACCGTTTCCGGCTTGGCCGGTTGCTTAGGCGCGGCTTTCAACGTTTTCTTCTCGGCGGTCTTTGCCGGAGGGATCTTCTTCGCCGGCTTTTTCTCTACGATCTTCTCGGGCGTGGCTTCCTTTTTCTTTTCTGGCTTGGGGGAAGCAGCCTTCACGGGCGGGGCGGGCGCGGACGGAACGGGCTTTTCTACCACCGGAGGTTTCGGCGGGACCTTTTCCGTTTCTGCCTTCGCCGTCTTCACGGGCGGTTTCACCGCGGGAGTTTTGGGCGTTTCTGAAGCCGGTTTTTCTCTCACTTTCTTTTCCGGCAGATTCCCAGACGCGTGTGCCGCTTTCTCGGGCGCAGGGGTAACTTTGGCCGTTTTGACCTCCGCTCGTGGCGGCTCGACAGCCTTTTTCACCGGTTTGGGCTGGGCGGGAGGTTTCTTTTCCACCTTGGAGATCGTTGGCAGATAGACTTGGGGTTTTTGAGCGAGCTCCTTTTCCTCGGCCTTCTTGGCGGGCGGTTCGGGTGTCGCTTCTTTCTTTGGGGCGGGTTTCACCTCTTTCGGCGTTTTTCCCTTCTTCTCTTTGACCGGTGGCTCGGCGGGTTTTTCCGTTTTCGCGATTTCCACGGGCATTTTCCTGGGGAAGGTCACGTCGGGCAGTTCCTTGACGGAGGCCACCTGGAACTCCTTCTGTAGGATCTTCCAGGCCTCTTTCCCGTAGGGCGTGGTCGGGTAGTTCCTCGCCACGTAGCTTAAGTGGCGGAAAGCGGCATTCTTGCCCTTCATTTTCAGGTAGGCCTTGGCGATTCCCAGGTGGGCTCGATCATAGATCTTGAGGCTGAAGAATTTATTCAGGATGTCTTCGTAGCGCAGGAGCGCGGACTGGTAGTGGTGCGTTCGCATGTAGAAATCGGCGATGTAAAATTCGTGCATGGCCAGTTCACGCTGACTGAGGGCGATCATCCGGATAGATTCGTTCACCAGGACCCCGGGAGGCGCGATCTGAAGAACTTTTTTGAAGTACTTGATGGCTTTTCGCACGAATGACGCGTCACGGTCGTAGGTTCTCCTCTGCTTGTAGTTGCACATCCCGATCTGAAAATAGGCGTAGGGAAGGTCGGGGCTTGTCGGATAAAGCTTGATGAACTCCTCGTAATTGGCGATGGCGGCTGGGTATTCTCCTAACTTGTAATGGCTGTCCGCGATGTAAAGGGTGATTCGCGACTGGTATTCCGCCTTCTGCGGGTAGTTTTCCCTCAGGAAGAGAAAGGCCTGGATGGCGTCCTTGTATTGCTTGGCGTTGAACATCTCGACGGTTCGGTTGAAGAGCTTTTCAAAGGGAGGAAGCTTTTTATTGACGACTTCCACCTCCGACTTCTTCTTTTTCCAGAATTTCAGCGATTCACCGCATCCGGTAAAGAGAGGAATCATAAAGAAGAAACAAAGGACCAGGGCTAACTTTTTCGACATGGAATCCACCTTTCCTATGTTTGTGGGTGTTGCTGTTGATATTCCTTCGCCTGATACATGAAGGCCTCCAGGCGCGTCAAGGTATTGGTCTGCTCCTGTCCGTCGTAGGCCATGTTGAGGATGGGGAAATGCTGGTGTTCCTCTCTGAACCGTTTGAGGATCGCGCTGACAATGGTTCCGGGCATACAGGTAAAAGGCATAATGTTAATAATACCACTTGCGCCCTTTTCCTTCAAATCGATGGCTTTGCCCACGCTCAGGATCGCCTCGCCTTCGAAGGAGGGGTGAAGATACGGCGTGGCTTTTTCTATGATTTCTTTGGTTTCAGGCTCGTGGGAATTCCGGAGGTATTTCGAGAGGAAGTTCATGAGCATTTCCTCGTCCTTCTTCTGGAAATGTTCGACGATGGACAATTTCAGGTTGCTCAGCCATTTCTTTTTCAGGGAGTTTCGCATGCGCGCCGTGAAATTCGTGTAGTAAACCCATTCGGACAACGGGGAAAGCCACACCTCTCCGCCCAGGGCCTCCACCTTCCGGATGACATCCTCGTTACTGAATCGGTTCAGCCGCACGAAGATTTCCCCCACGATGCCGATGAGGGGCTTGGGATCCGACCGATCCACCTTTATCGTTTTGAAGTCCTTGATGATCGCGTCGAAGGTTTCGATGAGGTTCCGTTCGTTCCGGATATCGTCACAGATTTTCTCCAGGCACCTCTTGTAAATCCGGTCGGAAGCACCCCTTTCCACCTCGTAGGGGCGGGTTTCATGGAGCATCTTGTAGAGCAGATCGACCGCCACGATTCCCTGCCAGGCCAGCCGGCGGAACTTTTTCCCCAGGGCGGCCACGTCCTCGTAGAGGGACTCGTCCTGCTCAGGGGCAAAAATCGGAAGGTCGTGGTAGCCCAACTGGTCGAGGAGAAGCCGGTGAAAGCGGTGATACTGCCCGTATCGGCAGGGGCCGCTTCCGGACGGGAAGAAGATGGCGACCTTTTTGGGATCGAAGTCCGGTTTTTTCGTAATCCGTATCAAGTCGCCCGTGGTCACGATACAGGGAAAACACTCTTTCCCCGTCGTGTATTTCCTTCCGTATTCCAGCGTCTCCTCCGTCGATTCGGGGAAGACATCCGCCTTCAGGCCGCACGCCTCGAACGCCGCCGCGAAGGCGTAGGCGTGATCCGCCATGTTAGGAATGTAGATGACCCGGTCGGCCAGGTCCAGGGCGACTCTTCTCGGTTTGGTTTCCGTGGCACGCCGAAGCTCTCTGGTTTCCCTCTTTTCCTTCACGTTTCTCAGGCTGTCCAGGAAGGCCTCGCAGCGGGTAATCGCCCCGGCATCCGCGCTGTGCTCGTCGATCTCGAGCTGTAGGTAGGGTTTCCCCTTGCTTTCCTCGCGATAGAAGTGGCTGATGAAGGAATCGGGCCCGCACCCGAAATTGGTGATGTAAAGGGAATAGAGATTCTTGTAGTTCTTGAGCTTCTTTGCCATGGCCAGGATCTTCTGGCCGTACTTCCAGTAGATATCCCGCACGCCTTCCGTGGTCGGCAGGTCGTCCAGACGGAAGAAATCCATGGGAATGGGGAGGACCTCCAGGTCCAGCAGCTTCTTCGGGAGATTCAGGTTCACGCCGCTGTCGCAGGTGTTGTAGGGACGCCCCACGATGACGATACCCGTGTCCCCCTTTCGCTCCAGTTCTTCGAGGATCTCCTGTCCCCTCTTGAGGAGCATGTCGTAAAACCGCTGCTGGGTCTGCCAGGCCGTTTGGTAGGCGGAGAAAATCTTGGACCAGGGAATCCCCAGCATCTTTCCAAACTTGCCCAGATCCCTCTTCAGGACCTTTTCCCCCTGTCCGAACCGAATCACCGGGTTGAGAAGACGAACCTTGTACTTGGAGAAATCGATGGCGGAGGGGAGGGTATAGGGCAGGGTCTGGGCGTAAGGGCAGTTGAAGCTGTTTACCGCGTCCTTCACCAGGGGGGGCTGATCGATGACGCTCGGCAGGAAGAGGTTGGCCACCCCCTTTTCCAGAAGATCGATCACGTGGCCGTGGGCCACCTTCACGGGGAAGCAGGTTTCCGCCACGACCGATTCGACCCCCTTCCGGATGAGATCCCGGCGGGTCGGCGCGGAGATCATGGGTGTAAACCCCAGCTCCTTGAAGAATCTTATCCAGAACGGAAAGTATTCGTGGAAAAACAACAGCCTTGGAATCCCGATGACATCCGGCCGGGTGGGATCTTCGGGATCACCCTCGTATTCCTCCAGGAGATAGGCCTCGCGCTCCTCGAAGAGGTTCGGGAGGTCCACCCGCTTCTTTTTCTTCACCACATCGTACTTCTCGCAGCGGCTCCCGTAGTAGAGGGGGGGCTCGTTCTCGATGCTCACCTGGCGGATGAGGCACCGGTTGTCGCAGCCCTTACACTCGAAGGTCTTGATGGTGTAGGAGCGTTCCGACAGGTCGAAGCCCTTGAAGTTGGAGGGACCCGGGTGCTGGGTCATGTACTCCTTCGCCAGGATGGCCGCCCCGATGGCCCCCGTCACGTCGTGGTTGGGCGGAACCGTGATGGGGCGTCCCAGGATCTTTTCGAACGCGGCCACGACTCCCTTGTTGAAGGCGGTTCCTCCCTGAAAAAAGATATTATTCCCGATGCGGCGGTCGCCCACGACCCGGTTCAGGTAGTTCAAGACGATGGAATAGGACAAACCCGCCACCAGGTCGTCCGTCTGAGCCCCTTTCTGCTGGTGATGCACCAGGTCCGATTCGATGAAGACGGTGCAGCGCTCCCCCATCCTCACGGGACGCTGGGCGGCGAGGGCCAGGTCGCTGAATTCCCCCTTGATGGAGATTCCCAGGCGTTCCGCCTGCTCTTCCAGGAAAGAGCCTGTTCCCGCCGCGCACGACTTATTCATCTCGAAATCGACGACCACCCCGTCGTCGATGCTGATGTACTTGGAGTCCTGCCCCCCGATCTCGAAAATGGTGTCCACCTTGGGGTCGATATGCACGGCCGCCGTCGCCTGGGCGGTAATCTCGTTACGCACCACGTCGGCGCCCACGAAATCCCCGATCAGGTAGCGCCCCGAGCCCGTGGTGGCCGCACCCAGGATCTCCACGCTGTCTCCCAGCTCTTCCCCGATCGATTTGAGCCCGGTTCGCACCGCCTCGATCGGCTTGCCGGCGGTCATCAGGTAGCGTTTCGTCACGAGGTTCATCTCCTCGTCGAGAACCACGAGATTCGTGCTGATGGACCCCACGTCGATGCCGAGGTATCCGCGGATCTTCTCCCCCGAGGTCTTTGCGTTCGGCGCTTCCTCCTTTTCGTGCCCGGGGGAAAGGGCCAGCGGCTCCATGGGCTTGTCGTCTCTCTCGATCTTGGAGAGGTAGTGCCGGACAGCCTCGAGGTTCGGCGGACCGGTTTTGATCTCTTCCTCCCGGGCCTGTAAGACCGACCCGATGGCGCCCATGGCGGTAAAGTGTTCCGGAACGATCAGCTCTCCCTCTTCGAGGGAAAGCACGTCCTTGAAGGCCTTTCGCATCGCCACGTTCGCCGCCACGCCGCCTTGAAAGACCACGGGGCGTTTGAATTCCTCTCCCTTCCCGATGCTGCTCTTGAAATTTCGCGCGAGCGCGTAGCAAAGCCCGGCCAGGATATCCTCGTCCGGCGTGGCAATCTGCTGGAGATGGATCATGTCCGACTTGGCGAAGACGCTGCAGCGGCCCGCGATTCGGGGGGGATTTTTTGAACGGAGGGCGATCTCGCCCAACTCCTCGATCTTGTAACCCAGGCGGGTCGCCTGCTGGTCAAGGAACGATCCCGTCCCCGCCGCGCAGAGGGTGTTCATGGAAAAGTCGCGAATCTTTATCAGCCCGCCCTCTTCCTCCAGGTGGATGAGCTTCGAATCCTCTCCTCCCACGTCCATGATGGTCCGGGCCTCAGGGTGGAACCGGGTGACGGCCTTCGTCTGAGCGATGATTTCATTGGCGAAAAAGCCGCCGCAGAGACGAGCCATCAGCTTTCCGCCCGTTCCCGTGAAGGCCACCGTTTCGATGGCGTCCTCCCCGTGGGTCTGAACCAGCTCGGTCAGGGCGTTCAAAGCGGTTTGAATAGGTTTACCATAATTTCTAATATAACGATCCAGAAGGACATTGCCGTCACCATCGATTACAGCGACATCCGTACTCACCGATCCTATATCAACTCCGATGGAAACCATTGTCGCCTCCCCTCACAAGTCCGGAAAAGAGCATTATCCTCTTTTAAATGTAGCCTTTTCAAAGGCTTTTTTCAAGCAAGAATCACGCGGTGGGAACGTTTACAAATGAGAGGGGCAAGTGTGTTTTTCCCTTTAAACACCTCCCGCCCCGTAAATTCAC
>CAZKUZ010000014.1:0-3190 GCA_964556045.1 uncultured Thermodesulfobacteriota bacterium
TTTGCTTTCTCCGTGGGCCTGTGTTACACTGCAGTCCTTACCTAAACGGCCCGGAATATTGGATTCCACGACCGTGGGTCGGAAATCAGAAACAACGAAAAAGAAGTGAGGATATTTTTTGAGAAGTATGTATGAATTCGCGCCCGAAGAGCGCGTAGAACAGAAGAACAAGCAGAGAACAAGGTTCAGCAAGAAAGCCGAAGTATTTCAGTTTCAGGATACAAAGACCCCAGGGCCGGCTCCGCATGACCCGTCGGCGCCTGTGTCGAAGGGGGTGTTTGGCGCCCTGATCCCGCCGTTGAAGCGGGCCGTCGAGTCTGCCGGATATCATACCCCCACCCCGATCCAGGAGCAGGCGATTCCGCATCTGCTGGAAGGGCGGGACATGCTGGGGTGCGCGCAGACGGGCACGGGGAAGACGGCGGCCTTCATGCTGCCGATTCTTCAGCACCTGGCGCAGCATCCGAGACGGCCGCTACCCGGGAAACCCCGCGTCTTGGTTTTGACACCAACCCGAGAGCTCGCGGCGCAGATTGGCGACAATGTTTCAACGTATGGCCGGTATCTGCGTTTGTCCCACGGGGTCATCTACGGTGGCGTGGGGCAGCATCCCCAGGTGGCGAAGCTGAAGCGGGGGGTGGATGTGACCATCGCGACACCGGGCCGCCTTCTCGATCTCATGCGACAGAGGCATCTCTCCCTGAGCGATATTGAGGTCTTCGTTCTGGATGAGGCGGATCGGATGCTGGACATGGGGTTCATCCACGATATCCGTAGGATCGTGGACCGACTCCCGAAGAAACGTCAAACCCTCTTCTTCTCGGCGACGCTGACCCCATCGGTCATGGCCCTGGCGCAGACGATGGTGCATCAGCCGGTGGAAATCACCATCGATCCCGCCCAGCCGACGGTGGAGAAGATCGTTCAGAAGGTCATGTTTGTCAATCAGAAAAACAAAGATCCCCTTCTGATTTCCCTCTTGGAAGACACCCGCCTGGAAAAGGTCATCGTGTTCACTCGAATGAAACATGTGGCCAACAAGGTTGCCATCAAATTGAACAAGGCGGGGATTTCCGCCACGGCCATCCACGGGAATAAGAGCCAATCCGCGAGGACCCAGGCCCTTTCAGGATTCAAGAATGGGGAGATGCGTGTCCTGGTGGCCACCGACGTGGCGGCCCGAGGCATCGACGTGGACAATATCTCGCATGTCATCAACTATGATATGCCCAACGAGCCCGAGATGTATGTCCATCGGATCGGCCGAACCGCGCGCGCGGGTTTGGGTGGCACCGCCCTTTCCTTCTGCAGCGTGGAGGAGCGGGATCAGCTGGACGCGATAGAAGCGCTTATTCGCAAGCAGGTGCCGATTGATTGTGAACACAGGTTCCACTCGGAGGCCGCGCGAATCGCCATAGGCGGCAACGCCAGGAACTCCTCCGGTTCCAGACGGGGGTGGAAACCCCGGACCCGTTCGAGAAACCGGCACAGGTAATATCCCTTTAAAAGGCGTATTTTTTAGACCATCGAACAGGCTGTCCTTATAGGTACCGGAAAAGGACGGCCTTTTTTCCCGATTTTCCAACGACATCCTTCTGGACAACCATCGCAAACTCGGATAAATAGAATTAAGGGGTTGAACCCTTTAAATCTCGAAGCGTTTCGGAGGATCCAGCCGGAAGATGCCCGATATGTCACTTTATCTGCGGCCCACCTATTTTATCGACGCGGATCACCCGGATATCCGGGACCTTTCCCGTGAGTTGACGCGAGGTGTTGCCGGGGAGGGTGAAAGGGCAAAGCGGCTCTTTTACTTCGTCCGGGACACCATTTTTTACAATCCATATTCCCCCTTCGAGGAGCGGGAAGACTATCAGGCCCATGTGATCCTAAAGCGCGGGGAGGGGTATTGCATTCAGAAAGCCATCCTCCTGGCCGCGCTGGCCAGAGCCGGCGGCATTCCCGCGCGACTGAGGCTCGCCGATATCCGGAACCATCTCGTGCCCCCGAAACTCGCGGAGATGATGGATACGGATATCTTCTATTTCCACGGCTACGACGAGCTGTTTCTCGAGGGAAACTGGGTCAAGGTTACCCCCACGTTCGACCGGCGCATGTGCGATCGGCTGGAACTTGTTCCCGTTGAGTTCGACGGGAAGACCCCGGCGCTGTTCAATTCCCATACCAGGGACGGGCGCCTCCATGTGGAGTATGTCCGCCAGCGGGGCCATTTCGCCGACTTTCCCTTCGAGGAGGTGCTCAAGGGCTTCCACGATCTCTACGGCGAAGTGATGATGGAACGATGGAAAGAAGCGAGCCGGCAAAACCGAAAAAAATACATCCACCAGGAGCGAACATGAGCCAGGGAAAGAAGTTCAGTTTTACCATCTCCCTCCGATTCAGGGATCTCGATGCCATGGGACACGTCAACAACGCGGTTTACCTGACCTATTTCGAGGAAGGGCGGAAGGAGTTCTTCGTTAACGTATTGGGCAGCAGTTCACCCGAAGATTTTCCCTTCATCCTTGCCCAGGTCACCTGTAATTATATCCGCCCCATTGAGCTGCAGGAAGGGGCCGTTCGGGAATCCGTGTGGGTTTCCAAAATAGGCACGAAGAGTTTCATGTTTTCGTACGAGATCACGCGAATTGACGATCCGTCATGGGTTTTCAGCACCGGTAGCTCCGTCCAGGTCTTCTTTGATTATAAAGAGGGAAAGAGCCTCCCGATCCCTGAAACGTTCCGGAAAATGATTGCGGACTATGTGATCGAAACCCCATGACACACCTGTTGGCCATTCCCGATAATCGGCGAAGAGTGTCATGGCAAAATCACCGGTTGACTTTTAAAAAAAGTTTTAGTAATAGTCGAGTATCTTCAGAAGATGGTTCAGCGTTTTTTATTATTAATCGAGCAGGAGGAAAAGGGCATTTCTGAGAGTTTGATGGTTTAATTCATATTTTTGGATCACCCTCTTTTTCAAGTTTTATCATGATTAAAGGAATTTTCTTCCAATTTTAGGTTTCCGGACGGGGATTTATCTTTGAAGCCGACGAACAAACGAAGGAAAAATTATAATTATAACCGGGCAGCCAGTTCCGGGAATTCCGACAGGAATTCCCACAACGGGCACGGCAGCTCCTACCGCAACGAACGCCAGCGAATCGAGAAGAAGAATCGCCTCGGTTAC
>CAZKUZ010000015.1:0-7450 GCA_964556045.1 uncultured Thermodesulfobacteriota bacterium
TTCGAGCGATTGATGTTGGTATCCCGCAATGTGTCCACCACCACCCATGTCCCATCCGGTTTTCGCAATTTGAGCACCAGACGGAATCCCCGGGTTGTGACGTCGGTGCTGGCACGACCGATGTAGATTTTCGAGATGGGAATCACCCTGCCGAAATCCCTCTGAAGCCAATCGTGTTTCCCACGCGAACCGCCCCATCGTCCCTTTTTGAAAACGTCGCCCTTGCAGTTGGGCTTGTAACGGGAACTGGCCCGTGTCTTCACCCGAGTGGCGCGCGTCGCCCTTTTCCCGCCCGATGAGGTCCCCGTGGCCGAACTTTGCGGAAGAGGTGTGCCCGCCGGAACCCAGCGGTAATAATACTTCCAGCCGCGAGGACCCCGAAGGGGAGCGCCTCTGCTCACGCAGAAACGGAGGGTCAATTTTTTCCCGGGCTTTCCTTCGGGAACTTTCCACAGGAAGGTCTTTTTCATCCTTGGATTCTTGGGACTGTGGACCGAGTAAACCTTTACCGAACCAATACTACCTCCCCCTGTCCCACCGCAAGCCATGTCCCATGTATCCACACACAGAAAATGGTTTACCGAATACTTGCGGGCATCCACGATCTTGGTAATGGAAAGAGGAATCGAGACGCTTGATCCCGGGACAAGCCGATTGGGAGGACGCGGCCAGGTAGAAACGGTCTTAAAATAAACATATCCGTTCTTTCGGATTGCCTCGGTGATCACGATTCGCCCTTCTCTGCCCGATGCCATGTATTTGAAGTAGTCCTTGGGAGAGGGTTTTTTCGCTTTTCCAACCAGGCCCACGACGTTCGATAGCGCCCAAACGCCGTGCTTGAGCGTGATGGCCTCCTTCGACGGTTTCCGGACCGTATCCGTCGGCGCGCCCCACGCGATCTTCTTTTCCAGGGCGCGGATATGCACGGCAACCTTCGTATCCTTCTTTATCTTCAGGGCCTTTTTATAGATGGCGACGGCCTTTTTGAGCTGTCCCTTCTTTTCGTATCCGTAGCCCCGCCTGATCAAATCATCAAACGCCCTGATCCTGGCCTTCAATTCGGCGATGTGGGTCTCCACCCTCGCGTCATGCCGGATCTTCTCCGCCTCAGCGTATTTCCGGATGGCCTCTTCGAGATAGCCCTCCTTCTCCGCCCGGTAACCCTCCCGGATCAGCCGGTCTCGGCGTTTTTCGAGCGTTTTCCCGGACTTCGGCGGTGATGTCCGTGTCCCCTGTACCCCTTCCCCTTTCTCGTCTTCTCCAAAAACATCTCCAATGGACAAGGGTTTTTCCCCAGCCCCGGAGGCCGCTTTCTTTGGCGAGGCCTTTTCCCCGGACGCGCCATTATCGGAAAGAATGTCGTCAATCGACAGGGGTTTTTCCTTCTTTCCCTTGCCGCCGGAATCACTCCCCGCGACATCATCAATCGTCAGGGGTTTCCTGCCCGGTTTTGTTCCCTTTACCCCCGTGTCTTCGGTTCCCGCGTCGGCCACCTCGGACGGCTTTTTAAGCTCGGCAATCTTCTTCTCGAGGGATTTCACGTGCGCGGACAACGCCTTGTCGGGACGGATGGCGAGACTCTTCTTGTACGCCTCGAGGGCGTCTTCAAGCTCTCCCGCCGCCTCCATCAGTGCCCCGTCCTTTTTATACTTTTCCGCTCGGGCGAACTCCTCCGCCTTTTTATTCCAGGCATCGAGGGTTTTTCTGGCTTCGGCATTCTTCGGGTCGAGCCGAACCGCCTCCGTCATGGTCGCCATCGCCTTTTTAAACTGATTTTTCGACCATTGGGCCTTCGCTTTCCGTGCGAGTTCCCTCGACCTCTTCTTGTCCGCGGCCTTTTGTTTCCCCCGGTCGATTTCCTCCTGGGAAATGGTGACGGAAAAGTTCCCCTTTCCCTCCCCGAGGATAACGCCATATTTGTCCTTCACCGTCACGTTGGCGACACACGTCCCCGTCCGACTCCGGTTGACCATGACATCCTTCACGCTCGAAAGGCTCGCGAAATGACTGTCCTCGTTGAGCGTCCACTCGTAGTGGAGAGCGGTGTTCTTTGGCACCGGTGTTATCCTGGCCGTCAACCGCACGTTCTGGTAAACTGCGATCTGACTGTCCACCTCCACCAGGCCTTTCCCCTCTTTCCAGACCATCGGCTTCGATCCCAAGGGTCCCAGGACGACGACCTTGACCTTATAGGGCTTCGCCCGCGCCTGGGCTTCGATCTTACCGATGACGTCGCCGTAATGCGGCACCCGCGCCTCCGCCTGGAGCGGGTAAGGCTTGGCATCGTTGATAACGAATCCGATCTCGGAGGCTGGATCGTCATACTCCCTCCGGTTGTTAGGGGGAGGATTCATCCAGACCCAACGGATGGTCTCGGGGGATAGCTTCACGGAACTCCTGATCTTGGCGCGAATCTCCTGTCCCACGTAAGGATCCTTCGGCGTCAGGATCAGCTTGAATTTCGGTCCCACCACCTTCGCGTGGACCTGTTTGGACTCGAGCGTCTTTCCCCCGTTCGGCTGCGGCACCTGCACCCAAACGGCGATGTCTTTCACCCGGCCGAAGGTCACGGTAGCGGTCATTCCCTCCGGCGGATCGAAGGCAATCCCCGGCTCACTGGCCTGCCAGATCGGTTTGAATTTCCCCTTCCGGCCCTTTTTCACGCGAACCCGCAACCGGGCGGTACTGCCGTAAATCGGGCGGGAAGGCAATCCCGTCACCACGAATTCCGGGGCCTTAACAACGATGGTAATCTTCCCCCGGAACTTATCGCCCTTCGCGTCGGTCACCTCGAGGCTGACGGAATGTTTCCCTGACTCCCGGCACTCAAAAACCGCCCGTTTCCCTTTTGCTTCCGCCCCCGTCCACCGATAGACGTAGGGAGACTTCCCGCCGATGCCCCGCGCGCGGATGGTCACCGTGTCTCCCAAAAACCACGGCGCGGCCGGAGACGTGGTCAGACGCAGCTCCTTGACAGCGACCGTGTCCGCCCCGGTCTTTACCGGGGGAAGCGCGGGCCCCCCGCTTCCTTCCTTGACGATTCGCAGTTTCGACAGAATCGCGTGAACCTCGCGGAGGGAGGCCTTTGACTGCGTCTCGATGAAGGGAGTATATTTCGCGAAATCACATCCCTTTCTCTTCGGCAGATAGACCGTTGTCTGCACGCGATAGTTCAATTCAAGCTGTTCCGATCCCCCGACGAGGGTGGCCTGTCCATCGAAATTTCCCACATCCGTCTGACGCTCCAGGAGGTAACCTTTGTATCCGCCCAAGCTGTAAGGAACGATTTTGCTGCCTTTGACAAGAAACTTTTTTAAACGCTCTAGAATTTCCTTTTGACTGGGAGGCCTTCCGCCGTAATCGGGAAAGCTGCCGTTCACGGATGCGGCCACGCTCACACCGGTGCAGGGACTGCTCTCAGGTTCCCTTACCTCCTTGGCGTAACGTATCAGGGAAAATCCGCCATAGTCATAGTTGGAGGCATCTTTCAAAATCCACCCTTTCGGGGCGGAACCCGCAAACCGGTGTCGCCGCCATGGAAACATCGGTGGAAGTGCCCCCACGCCGGTCTCTACGCCTCCCGGTTTCTGCTTCTGACCGCTTTTTCCCTCCCGGGAAGCCTTCTTCCGGCCTTTCTCGCCCTTCTCTCCCCGGGAATCGCCCGTATCGCCTTTGGCCGTTTTCTCCTTGCCATTTCCAGACACCTTCTTGGGAGGTTTCTTCCCCACCCCAAAAACAGCCTTGTCATAGGCAAGGAAATGCCTCTTTCCCGCCTTGTCCTCGGCCGTCACCCGCACGGCAACCATGGCGTTTCCCGCCTTGGGCGCCTTTACCACCACAAAAAATCTATCCTCACCCTCCACTCGACATCCCTTTCCCTGCCAGGCGTAGTGGAAGCGATAGGCGTTGATATACAGGTCCGGCATCTCAACCTCCGCCCGCATGAACGCCCCTGGTTTCGGGTGGGTTGGTTTCAGCGTGAGATGGAAGGTTCCTTTGGGAATCCCCACCGGGACCACCACGGAAAGGGTCCCCTTTAAAGTCGGATCCAGGCGGTCCTGGAGAATGATCATAACCGTTACGGGAAGGAGGTGCCTTGTCGCATAGAAAACTTTGAACCCCTTTCCGCCGGAACCAAAATCCCCGTGGGGAGACTGCCAGGTTACGAACAGGCGATTTTCTGCCTGCATCTTCTTTAGTTCTTTGCCGATCAGCTGAAGGGCAAAGGGTGTCTGTTTCCCCAGGACAAGCTTTCCATGCGTGATCTTTGCCCCCCGTTTAAGAAGCGCCTGAAAACCCTCGTTTTTTCTGTAGAGTGCCTGAACTTTCGCAAGGGCTTTGCGGTATTCCTGCTTGAACCTGGGAGAAGTAGTGACACTCTCTTCCGTTTGCCCCGCACTGTCCAAGCCCATGCGCCAGAGGAATCGAACCCTCACGAGAGTGGCCAACGCCTGTCGATCAATATTTTCATGCGCCGGATCGGGCGCGGCCTTCTTGATTTTTCGGACATCGTTCCAGCAAGCCCTTTCCCCCAGCGCGAAGCCGGTCAAAGAGGCCCGGGAGCTATCCGCGTTTTTCCGGTAATCCTCCTTCCAGGGAAAACGAAGAATCCTTTTTCGTATCTCTTTTTCCGGCAGATTCAGCCTCCGGGCAATCTTTTCAACCAGTCTTTTGCTCTGCTGATAGATCTCCTCGTAAGCGGCCAGGGCCGATCGCCAATATCCCCCTCTGGCCAGTTTCTGTTTCTCGCGCGTTTCGCCACCTTGTGCCGCCTTCGCAGCCGCCTCGTCCGCGCGTTTTCCGACTCCCACAGCGAGATCGATCCCGAGAGGTTTTCCACGCAAGGCCTCCAGTTTTTTCTGGATCTCCGCGAGTTTCTCCACGGGCGGTTTATTCCCCATCGCCCAGGCGGCGTGTTTCTTCTCCGCCCCCCGAATGAGAACGGAGATCATAATCCTGTCCCTGACAAATTCATGGCGTTTCTTTATCTTTTTCTTCAGCAAATTGAAGACAAGGCACCACTTTTCGGGGCTCTTCTCGCAGATCGTGCTAAATCCCGTCATCCATTTGGCGTACTCGAAGGCTCCTGAGAACCAGGCCCCCTTTTCAATGCGCGTCCAGGACTCGGCGTGGCTGATATCGGTCAACTGCTGCTGAGCGGCCTTCCGGAGCTGTTGAAGAACGGGATCGTTTTCCAAGAAGACCTGATCGAGGATCTCATTGGAAACCTTAGACAGGTCAGAGATGCGATAGGTCTTTTTCGTTCCAGAGACGGGAACAACGACGGTTTTGGTTTTAAAAAAGAATTCCAGCAGTTCATCCTTCCCGATGACCCGTTTCCTGTTCGCCGCCGCCTTGGGAAGCTCCAGACGGATAAAACGGCCGTCATCGGAGTATTTCCCCGCATAGACGAGAAGGTCAATAAGCCCGTTTTGATTACTTTGCACGCGCAGGGAGGAACCAATCTCTACGCTGACCATGGCCACATCCCCCACCAGAACCAGGGGCCAGGCGGGAGAAAAATAGAGGGCCTCTTTCACGAAGGAAAAAACCGTTTGCGCGTCGATTCCCTCAACAAGGGCACGCTTGAAGCTCATCCCTCCGGGGACGAAATCGATGAGCACAAAGGCGGCGTCACTCATATCCCATTGGTTTTCTCCAGAGGCCCACGCGTTGTGCATCTCCTTGAAGAGATAAGCTCCCCCCGCCGCCCCAAGCATGGCGATGAAGATTTTTTTCCCTTTGGCACTTTTCAACAACCCGACGAGAAAGGTATTCCCCTCTTTCCTGCTTACGGTTCTTTCGACTTCTTTGAGGGTTTTGACCTCAGCTTCAGCCGACCCTTTTTTAGCCGCCTCCATTCTCGCCTTGATGAGTTCCATGCGGGCAAGGTGCCCCTCTGCCTTGTAAAGAAGCTCGACAAACGCCTCCCGGCTCAGCCCCGCCTTCAGCCAGCCATCGAGCGCTGCGTTTAATTCCTTTCCCCTCTGAAAGCTGGTGTAGAGGACTTTGTAAAGGCCCCTGTTTTCCCCCGCCATCTCCGCCATTTTGTCAAGGATCTGGCGTTCCGGGACATCGAAGACACGCTCCCGCATCAGGACAAATCCCACGGTCAGTTCATCCAAAACCTTGCGAATCTCCGGATGGCCCGCGAGCGACCGTCCACTCACGCGGGCCTTTGCGATGATGGGATTGAGCTTATAAGGAATCTCTTCGAAGGCAAGCATGACATTTCGGGCGCGAATCCTGCGAAGCCATCGGACCTCTTGCTTCGTCAGATTACCACTTTTTTTCAGGACTTCCAGGCGCTTAATCTGGGCCTCTATCTTGCGGGCATCCATGCCCTCAATTTTTTTAAGCGCTCCCGATTCGGCGAGGGCCTGCCGCTCCCGCAGAACGTACTTGACCTTTTCAGCATCGGAGAGTTTGTGCCACCCGCCGTGGGCCTTCGTGATCTGGCGCTCACAGCTTCCCACCATGGTCAGCGCCCCGTACTTTCTGACCGCTTCCCGGATGGCCTTTGCCTCCAGTTCGTCGGCGAGGAGACTACCGATCTTGTTCTTTACGTAGGCCTCCAGCGGCTCGGCATGGGAAACGAGATGCCCCCCCTGATTCTCCGCGATGACGGCCCCCTTGATCAGCATCTCCTTCTTGATACCGCTCATGGCCGCTTCACCGACGAATTTCTCCCCTTCGAGCAGGTTGAGCATGTGGAGATCCAAACCCCGGATCCGCTCCAGACTCACGATGTCGAATCCCTTGACCTTGAGTTTTCCCAACCCTCCTCTCTCCAGGAGTTCGTTGAAATATTTGGCCGCCTGAACAGCCTTCTTTCCCACGAAGGAAATGTCGTCATCGGAGAAGAGAAGGCGATACCCTTTATGGCCCCGCCTCTTCCCCGCCAGCTCGAGATAGCGAATCCCCGACGAACCGGTCCGAACCACCACGTCCAGATTCTTTCCATAACGTTGATAGACCTCTTTCAACAGGGCGTTAACGGTGTCAAAACGCTTCTTGTCCAGGGTTCCAAGGATGATTTTCTTGAAAGTCTCGGGAGGTATCTTATGTGTCATAGCTACTGTCCCGATTTTTTCCAGAAATCTTCCCTCGTCGGCCTTGGTGGTAATATCCAGGTGTTTGAAAACCGTATCGATGGCCGATGTATCCTTGAAACGGCTTGACGCGTAACGTTCGAGAGCCTGAGTGACAGGATCCGCCGCCCCTGCGGCCGGTCGAGGCTGCATCAACACCGTGAAAAAGCATGCCAGGATCAAAAGGATAATCACGCTTCTTTTCATTGCCTTCCCTTCTCGGGAGGCACGAAACGGCAAAAGGAGCCTCGCGAATCCCGACATAAGTTCTTTTTCACCCTTCATTCCCCCTGGACCCACCGGGGCAGAGGCTCCCCCGCCTGTTTTTCGAGCCTGTCTCCCGCCTTCAGCCCCTGGAA
>CAZKUZ010000016.1:0-3302 GCA_964556045.1 uncultured Thermodesulfobacteriota bacterium
CAGGGTGAGCGGGAGATGGCGAAGGACAACAAGACCCTTGGCCGTTTCGAACTGGTCGGAATTCCACCGGCCCCGCGGGGCGTGCCTCAGATCGAGGTGACGTTCGACATCGATGCCAACGGTATCGTCCACGTCTCGGCGAAGGATCTGGCAACGGGTAAGGAGCAGTCCATCAAGATCACGGCGTCCAGCGGTCTTTCCAAGGAAGAAGTGGAAAAGATGATCCGGGATGCCGAGATGCACGCCGAGGAAGACCGCAAGAAGAAAGAGATGATCGAGGCGCGGAACCAGTTGGACAGCCTGATTTACACCACGGAGAAGACCTTGAACGAGAACAAGGACGCCTTGGACGAGGCATCCAAGTCCAACCTGGAAGCGGCTATTGAAAAAGCGAAAAAGGCGATGGAATCCGACAATGTCGACGAGATCAAGAACGCGACGCAGGAATTGACCAACGCTTCCCACAAGCTGGCTGAAGTGATGTACACCAAGGCCTCGCAGCAGCAGGCGGGCCAACAGGGTGCAGCCGGCGCCGCTGGCGCGGAGGCGTCAGGGGCTGCGCAGGGAGGCGCGTCCGGCTCAGGCGATAGCGGCGACGACGTGGTCGATGCGGACTTTGAGGAAGTGAAGTAACGCAGGTCTTTAGTCCGTCGGCGATAAAGAAAGAGGAGGAGGGATGTCCCTCCTCCTCTTTTTGTTTGGTTCGAACGTGAATCGGTCAAACGGGATTCTCGAACCGGAAAGTCGCGGCTATCCCGATTTCGCGCATCTCTTCCACAATGTCTGAGGCGTCTTCCCGGTCGATCTTGATGGCGATGAGGCTTTCGCCCTCCTTGGTACCCCTCCGCGTGGTGACGACGCTGATGATGTTGGCGTTATGACGGGAGATGATATGGGTGGCGTTGGCAAGGGCCCCCGGTTTGTCTTCCAGGGTGAGAATGATTTTTGAACCGCTGATGTGTCCCCCCATGATCTCGATGAAGGCGTCGAAGAGATCGGACTCCGTGATGATGCCTACGAGTTCGCCCTCTTCCAGGACGGGAAGCGAGGCGATTTTATATTTCCTCATGAGTTTGGCGGCGATTTCAATCGGGGTGTCGGGGGAGACGGTCAGAGGATGTTTCGTCATGACCTCGGAGACGATCATCCTCGAAAGGATGTAGTTGAGTTCATGAATGGAATGCTTGGTGAGATCCGGGGGAGAGGCTTCCAGGATGTCTGTCTTACTGACGATCCCGGCAAGGCGGTTCCCGTCCAGGACGGGAAGTCGACGAATGTTGTGATCCTCCATGATCTTTTTCGCGTCATAGATGTTGGTGTACTTCGTGACGGTAATTGGATTTCTCGTCATGTAGGTTGACACATTCATGATTTCACCTTTCTTGGGGTTGAAGTTTCATAAGAGAGTTTACTATAAACCCCGCCTTTGTCAATTATTCAAAAGATTGTTCGCGGGGAAAACGGTCCTCCTGCGATAAGAGACGGAGGTGTTTAGGGGGCCGATTTGGTCAGGGGGACGAGGATTCCCGTCGGGCGGAGAAGAGGCGGTGGCCCCATAGGAAGAAGAGGAGCAGGAAGAGCCAGAGAAAGTTGATATCACGCGGTCCGGGACCCGAATGGGTTGAAGAGATCGTTCCGCATCCGCTCCCGCCTCCGCCGGAATCATCGGATTCCGAGGAACCCTGCGCATAGACGGCGGCCAGACCGGCCATGTCGTCCGGGTCCAATGTCCTCTTCTTGGTTTCCCCGTAATCGATATAACCGTACATGGTCTTTTCCCGGTCCGCGTTCGAATAGAGATCGTCCAAGCAACAGAAATGGCCGATTTCATGGGTAACCGCGTTCTGGACGTCCATCTTGTCGGGGGCCCCGTCGATGCCCCAGTGGAAAGAGCTGTTCAGGACGATGTCGGCATCGAGGATTTCCCCGCTGTCCACATTGTAAAAGATGTAGGTCTGGCCGATGATGTCGCTTCCTGAGACCCGGTTTTGCATGATGATGTTGTTTTCGCCGTCGAAAGCCGGGGATTTTACACCCGTCGTGCCTGCATATTGAAAGGTGATGGCGGCGTTTTCAACGGCCTGCCAAGTGTTATAGGAGCGTTGAACCGCCGGGATAAAGGCGTCGGCACGGATGGGAGGATTGTCCGTGACCTTGTATTTGATAGGGAAGCTGTTCGCGGGCCAGTGAAAGATGGCTCCGTTCTCGGTGGTTTCCAGCCTGTAGGCTGAAGTGATGGAGACCCCGAAGATCAGGGTGAGGAAGAGAGACAAGAGCACCATTGATAGTTTTTTCATGATGGTTTCCTTACCGTTTGAAGCTTTGAAGGGTTGAGATGAACTCGTTCAGCGGAATACCCTCTCCCGTCCAGGTGGTGGATCGAGAGGATTTCACGGAAAGTCCGGGCGGAGGGAGGTGAACCGCTTCCGCGGGAACGGCGATTTCACCCTGTTGACTCGGGAATATGAGGTAGATTCCACGCCGCTGATTCAATATGGAAAAGTGCTCTCCGGTCTTTTTGAGGAAGAGGATAGCCTTTTGATCCCTGGGAAGCCGGACACCATGGGAGACCTTCAGCCCGATCTCGCCCACGACCCCGCCATCATAGACGACAGTGACGGTCTTTTTTTGCAAGGCGCCGCTTACCACCTGCTTCACATCGAGGACCGCCCGTGTTCGAATGATATCCCCATCCCAATAAGAGACTTTTTCTCGGGGAAGGGCGATAACGACGGCGTCGGACCGGAGGGCCATGGAGTCGAGGGACTCTGCGTGCAGAGGGGAGACGTGGATCAACAAGGGAATGAGAGCCATTACCCCCAGAAGATACAGGGATAATTTTCGGTTTTCGCGTTTGTGGGACATATTTCTCCTCCCTGTTTTATGAATCTTTCGCGGCTTTCAGCCGGCTTACGATCATTTCCCCCATGACCACGACGTCTTCGAGGGGGAGATAATGGTCGATAGAGGCGTCGAACAACATCTTGGCGGAAGCAGGGAACTCCTCGTCTCCCGCCCAGAGAACGACGGTGACGGGAACCCTTGGGAAGATCTGGAATGTGTAGGCGGCATCCCCCAGGAGGGCGGGGACGCCGTTTAGCGCCTCCGATGCCTTTTTGAATCCCTCGAGATCCTCTCCGAAGGCCCCTAAGAAGGGAAGGATGACCCGTCGCCGGAAGACTCCCGCGTAGGTCATACCCCCGGGGATTTCCCCGTAGGTGACGAATTTCTTCGCGAGGGGAAAGCCATCCGCCTCCAGGATGTAGTGAAGGATCACCCCCTTGGTGACGAGAGAGATGACC
>CAZKUZ010000017.1:0-5349 GCA_964556045.1 uncultured Thermodesulfobacteriota bacterium
CATATCCTTACCAATCTGTAGAAAAGGAGAGAACCATGCCGAAAACGTTGGAAGGCACCCTTCAGGCGAAGGGATATAAATTCGGAATCGTCGTGAGCCGTTTCAACGCCTTCATCACGGACAAGCTCCTGGAGGGCGCGCTGGACTGCCTGGAGAGGAATGGGGCGGATATGGACACGGTGACCATCGCCAAGGTTCCCGGGGCCTTTGAAATCCCTCTCGCGTGTTTGAAAATGGCTCAATCCGGCCAGCATGACGCGGTCATCGCCCTCGGGGCCGTCATCCGCGGGGCCACGCCGCATTTCAACTATATCAGCTCCGAGGTGGCGAAAGGGATCGCCCAGGCCTCGCTGCAGACGGGGGTTCCCATCACGTTTGGCATCATCACGTCGGATACCATCGAACAGGCCATCGAGCGGGCCGGCACGAAAGCCGGGAACAAGGGATGGGATGCGGCCCATTCGGCCATCGAGATGGTCAATCTCTTTGAAACCATGGGGAATGGTTAGAGGGTTGATCATTTTGGGCTTTAGATTTCAACCTCCAACCCCGGTGAAATGCGCGGCGCCGCGGCTTCGCCGATTTCGCGGGGTAAACCTTCAGGCTTCAACCTGAACAGCTCAACCCATGACCAGCCGAAGAAAATCCAGAGAAATGGCCCTGCAGATCCTCTATCAGATGGATTTTGTGGAGCTCCCCGCGCAGAAGGCAATCGATCTGTTTTGCGCCCATTTTGCCACCGAGGACCTGGACTGCGAATTCATTTCCCGTCTCGTCGAAGGGGTTTTGAGCCACAAAGAGAAAATCGACCAGATTGTCTCCGACCTCTCGGAGCGGTGGCGGATCAACCGCATGTGTACCACGGATCGGAACATCATTCGTTTGGCTGCCTTTGAGATTATCTATTGTCCCGACATTCCACCGAAAGTCTCCATCAGTGAGGCGGTGGAGATCGGGAAGCGGTTCGGTACGGAGGAGTCGGGGGCCTTTATCAACGGGATATTGCATGCCCTTTTGACCTATCCTTCCGAAGAGACCGTTGAGGCGACCCGTTAGTTCCATGAAGATCGTTTTGACCGTAACCCCGATCGAGAAGATTTTTTCCCAGTGCGCCGTCTGTTTTTTGCCGCAGGATATGCGGCCACTCAGGGGTGTGGTAGGCAGGGTGGATTGGGCCATGAACGGGTTGATCAGCCGTCTCATCGTGGAGGAGAAGGTGTCGGGCGGTTTCCTTGAGTCGGTTCTTATTCGGCCGGGCCGTTACCTCGCCAGTGAGAAGTTGCTGATCTTCGGCATCGGGCCTTATGGTGAATGCCACCAGAAGAAAGTGGCGCAGGTGGGAGAACGGTTGATCCACGTCTTGGAAGGGCTTCACGTGAATGACATTTCCCTCTCGCTTCCCCCTCTCGAGGAGGGACAAACGCCGGTCGAGTTTGCGGAGTTTCTCACGAAGGGATTCCTGGCGGATGGTGAGGATAAGGCAATCCAGGCCTACTTGGAAGGGGTGAATTTTGCCGTTTCCTGTGGTTTGGAGGAGATAGACGAGGCCCTGCTGGGGATCCAGAAGGCGAAGGTAGACTACAAAAAACATTTCAGCGTCATTGTCCTCGAATAAGAAAGGGTGTGCTCATGAGACAAAAAAAGTTTCTCAGGACCCTGCTGGCCGGGCTAACAATCGTTATGCTTGCTGTCTTCGTTTCCTCCCCCACCTTGGCGGGGAAGAAGAATGTCAAGAAATCGAGCAAAAAGTCGTCCGCCGGCAAGAAAAAGGGATCATCGCCTACAGTCTATTACGTCACCCCACCTGAGGAAAATATCCGCATAGCGCCCAATGGTCAACGGATCGGGGGCCTCGTGCGGGGGACACCTGTGAGGGTGACCAAAACGAAGGGAAACTGGGCTTACGTGACGGTGAAGGCCTGGATCTGGAAGCCTTCGTTGTCCAAGACCAGGCCGAAACAGACGTCGGAACTGCTCGTCCAGGACGTGGATGGGGTATTCAAGAAGAACAAGTTTGTCATCAAGGGGATGCTGGTCAATCAGACGAAGATTGCCTTTGGGAAAGTAGTGATTCAGGGAGAGCTTTTCAAGGGAAAAAAGAGAGTCGCTCATAAGAGTCTGACCCTTTTCTCCGTGAAGAAACCCCTCGCGGCGGGGAAAACGGCGCCCTTTTCCATTACCTTTAAGAGGACCAAGGGTTTTGACAGCTATAGCGTTCGGATCCTTTCCGCATCGGAGAAATAACACAGGCGAACCCTCCCATGCCGCCCGCGCCGTAAAAAACTTCGTTTGTTTTTTGGCAGATGTGGAATTGGAATTCCCCAAGGCTATGAGTGTTTGAAATTGCACACTTTTTATGAATTGAGCGCTGAAGTTGCGCTTTCCTTAAATTTTTGATATAAATAACAAATGAACTGGCTATGATTTTGAGTAGCTGGAGGAGTTACGATGTTTCAGGTAGGGGAAAAGATAGTTTATCCGGGACATGGCATCGGCGAGATCGTATCGATCGAATCACGTACCATTTCCGGGAGCTCGCAGAATTTTTACATCTTGAAGATTATCGACTCTGACATGAAGGTGATGGTCCCCGTCGATAACTCCCACTCGGTCGGTTTGAGGAAAATTACGCCGCGCGGTGAAATCCAAAAAATTTATGATATCCTAAAAGACCGCACTAATATGGTTGAAGATACCCAAACTTGGAACCGGAGACACCGGGAGTATACCGAGAAGATCAACAGCGGTTCAATCTTTGAAATTGCCGAGGTTCTACGGGATTTATACGTACTGAAATTGGATAAAGATCTCTCTTTTGGCGAAAAAAAGATGCTCGACACGGCGAGGAACCTTCTTGTTAAAGAGATCGCTCTGGCCACGCAAGAGGCGGAGACGAAGGTCCTTAAAGAGATTAAAGACATTTTCTGTTAAATAACTTTTCCTTTTTACCCCGCTATTCATTTGTAACTCCCCAGAGAAAGGAGGAGGTGTATGGGAATTATTATTTTGAATTCATTCTTGATCGTTATCTGTGCGCTGAGCGGGTTTTATATCGGGTATGATATCTTTCATTCCATGCCCTACGCCATCGTGGGCGCCTTGATCTGCCTGATTATTTCGCTGCTTGTCATCTTTTTCGAGAAGTATATCCGAAAGTCTCCGCCACGGGTGATTATCGGGGGGATCATCGGTCTGCTGTTGAGTTTGGTCATCGCCAACTTTTTCATCAAGGCCGTCTTTTTCAACTATATCACCTACAAAAATTCGTTCTTTATCTATCTCCCCATCGTGACCATCATCTGCTACCTGGGGCTGGTTTTAGGGGTCAGCAAGGGGAGGGAGTTCGATTTGAGCGAATTCAAACGATTCCCCGGCGGGGTTCCTGACAGAAACCAGAACAAGATTATCGATACCAGCTCCATCATCGATGGGCGGATCGCCGACATCTGCGAGACGGGGTTTATCGAGGGGACGTTTATCATCCCCCAGTTCGTCCTTCAGGAGCTTCAGCGCATCGCCGATTCCACCGATCCCATCAAGCGGACCCGGGGGCGCCGGGGATTGGATATCCTCAAGCGGATGCAGAAGAAGACCATGGAGATCGAGGTCAAGATCGTGGATGACGACTTTCCCAAGATCAAGGAGGTGGACACCAAGCTGATCGCCCTGGCTCAGAAACTGGGGGGAAAGATCATCACCAACGACTTCAACCTCAACAAGGTGGCGGAACTCCAGGGAGTCAAGGTGTTGAACATCAACGACCTGGCCAACGCCCTGAAGCCGGTGGTTTTGCCCGGCGAACAGATGACCATCCGGATCCTCAAGGAGGGCCGGGAGCCCCGCCAGGGGGTGGCCTATCTGGACGATGGCACCATGGTGGTGGTGGACGACGCCCGTCATTTGATTGGAAAGAAGGTGGACGTGGTGGTGACCAGCGTGCTCCAGACCACGGCGGGCCGGATGATCTTCACGAAGCTGAAGGAGCAGGCCGCCGTCAATGGTGAGTATTACTATCCCAACGGGAAATCGCCATCCCATGACGTTGCCTGATACGGGTCTCCTAAGCGCCGTTGTCGTGGCCGGAGGGACGGGCCGGCGTTTCGGCGGGGAGATCCCGAAGCAGTTCCTGGAGCTTTCCGGTGTCCCCGTTCTGATCCACACCTTGAGGAAGTTTGAAGGCTCGCCCGTGGTGCGGAGGATCATCCTCGTGTTGCCGCCGGCCAGGTGCCGCTGGTTCGAGGAAAACGTGTTGCCCGATCACTCTCTTTCCAAGCTGTCGGACATCGTGGCCGGCGGCAACACGAGGCAGGATTCCGTGCGTCACGGTTTGGCTTTTATATCTGCCGATAAAGAGCCTTATGTGGCCATCCACGACGGGGTGCGCCCCTTTTTCGATCCCCGCTGGCTGGAGGTGGGATTGGAAATGTTGCGAACGCATCCAGCCGTGGCGGTGGGGATTCCTCCGGTGGACACGATCAAGCGGGTCTCGGGCCGGGCATTTGTCGTGGCCACGCCGAAACGAGAGAGCCTTACCATGGTCCAGACGCCCCAGATGTTTCAGACGCGCCTGATCCAGGAGGCTCACGAACGGGCGAGGGAAAAGGGGTGGAAGGTCTCGGACGACACCGCCCTCATGGAGAGGATGGGACATCCCGTCAAGATCCTGCCGGGGAGCCGCTGGAACATCAAGATCACGGAATCGGCGGATCTCGAAATGGGGGAAATGCTGCTACATTTGAGCCAAGAGAGAGGGATTCATTCATGACTATTTCGGTCGGCATCGGTTACGACGTGCATCGGCTCGTGAAGGGGCGTCCCTTGGTCCTCGGGGGAGTTCCCATCCCCTTCGAGCTGGGCCTCCTGGGTCATTCCGACGGGGACGTGCTGGCCCACGCCGTCATCGACGCGATCATCGGCGCCCTGGGGAAGGGGGACATCGGCGGGATCTTCCCCGATACCGATCCCGCCTACGAGGGAAAGTCCGGCGAGGCCCTGTGCGGGGAACTACTGGCGAGGTTGGAAGACGAGGCGTTCGCGATCCTGAATATCGACGCCACCATCATCGCCGAGGCCCCCAAGCTGGCCCCGCACATGGGCAAGATGCGGGAAAACCTGGCCCGTTGGCTGGGAATCGACGTCTCGCGCGTCAATATCAAGGCCAAGACCCACGAAGGAATCGGGAGCTTGGGACGAAAGGAAGGAATGGCGGCCATGGCCGTGATCCTTTTGGAGAGGGAGGAATGACATGACACAGGCATCACCGATGGGGCGGGTTCGCGTGCGGTTCGCCCCGAGCCCCACGGGTTCCCTGCATATCGGGAACGCCCGCACGGCCCTGTTCAACTATCT
>CAZKUZ010000018.1:0-3219 GCA_964556045.1 uncultured Thermodesulfobacteriota bacterium
AACGCCACCCTTCGTCCTCTTGAGATCCTCATAGACAGCGTCGGCAATGGCCTGAACATGACGGTCGGAACGTCCGCTCACAAGGAGAAAGCAGTCCGTGAAGGGATTGACCTTCCCTATCTCAAGGATAATGAGATTGAACCCCTTTTTCCCGAGAGCTGTTTCCGCAAGATGTCGGGCTTTCTTTTTTGCGTCTTTGAAAGAATTTTCAGATCCCATTCTATTTTATGATATCAGATGGTCCTCAAAATATCAAACATCGCCCTTCTTTTGTGTGGGATGTCTTTCCAACCTGTAAAGGCGATGCTCCTCAATGTAGTCCTCCACCGCAAGGGGGATGAGATAGCGGATGGAACGCCGCTCATATATCAGCTCTCGGATATTCGTGGAGGAGATGTCCATCAGCGTTACGCTCTGGTGGAAGATCTTGTAGCCGGAAGGGTGAATGTAGGAATCGTGGCGGCGGTCGTAGGTGTAGAGCTTCGCGACGGAGTCCGGCAAGACATCCTCCAGCATGAAACGGTGGTAGCCGGGGCGGGTCATGATCACGAAATGGCAGAGGGAGAGGAGCTCATCGTAGCGGTGCCACGTGGCGATCTCCCGGAAGGCGTCCAGCCCCACAATGAAAAAGAGTTCCCCCGGATGATGCTTTCGCATCCAGGCGACGGTATCGATGCTGTAGGAAACCCCGGCCTTCTTCATCTCGTAGTCCGAGACCTCGAAATGGGGGTTCCCCCGGATCGCCAGTTGCGTCATGGCGTAACGGTGGTCCGCCTTGGCGATGCGCGTCGGGTCCTTGTGGGGAGGTAGGGCGGAAACCATGAAAATCACCTTCACGAGCCCGAAGGCGATCCGAACCTCCTCGGCCGCCCGAAGATGACCGAGGTGAACGGGGTTGAACGTTCCCCCGAAAAGCCCGATTCGTTTCGGAGGGTTCATGACGTCCGAACCTGTCCCTCGCCGAAGATGATGAACTTGGTCGTGGTCAAGTCCTGGGCCCCCATGGGGCCGAAGGCGTGAAGCTTGGTGGTGCTGATCCCGATCTCCGCGCCCAGCCCGAGCTGCTGCCCGTCACTGAAGCGCGTGGAGGCGTTTACCAGAACCACGGAGGAATTGACCCGCCTCAGGAAGGTCTGCGCGTTGGCGTAATCCCTCGTGACAATCGACTCCGTGTGGGAGGACCCGTAGGTCTCGATGTGGGAAATCGCCTCCTCCAGGCCGGAGACCACCTTGACGGACAGGATCAGGTCGAGATACTCCGTCGGCCAGTCCTCCTCCGTCGCCGGAACGACATCTTTGCCGCAGAGGGCCTGGGTTTTGGGACACCCCCTGACTTCAACTCCCAATCCACGGAATTTCGTCACCATCTTGGGAAGAAACTCCTCCGCCACCGCCGCGTGCACTAAGAGGGTCTCCATGGCGTTGCAGACCCCCGGCCGCTGGACCTTGGCGTTGACGCAGATGGCCTCCGCCATCTCGAGATCCGCCGTCTCGTCCACGAAGACGTGGCAGACTCCCTTGTAGTGCTTGATAACCGGCACCCGGGAGTTCTCCACCACGAAACGGATCAGCCCTTCACCGCCTCGGGGGATGATGAGATCGAGATAATCCTCCAGCTGAACCATCACCAGGATGGCATTCCGGTCGGCGATGGGAATAACCTGCACCGCCTCTTCCGGCACCCCTTCCTCGGCGAGGGATCCCTGGATGATCCGCCCGATGGCGAGATTGGACTCCAGCGCCTCCGAGCCCCCCCGGAGCAAAACGGCATTGCCGGACTTCAGGCACAGCGCCGCGGCATCGGCCGTGACGTTAGGGCGGGACTCGTAGATGATCCCCACCACCCCGAGGGGGATTCGCATCTTACCGACCAGCAGGCCGTTGGGGCGTGTCCACATGCGGATCACCTCCCCAACCGGGTCCGGCTGTTCGGCTATCTCCCGGATCCCCGAGGCCATGGCGGCAATCCGCTCCGAATCCAGGATAAGCCGGTCGATCATGGCGTTGGAAAGCTTTTTCTTCTTTCCCTCTTCCACGTCCTTCTCGTTGGCGGCGATAATCTCGTTCTCCCGCCGCACGAGATTGTCCGCGATCCGCAAGAGGGCCGCCTTCCGCTTGGGAGAGGAAAGCCCGGCCACCGCCGATGCGGCCGCTTTCGCCTTCTTCGCCATCTCCAGAATCTGTTCCATCCGATCCTACTCCTTTCCCGCCGGGGTCAAAACCACCAGATGATCCCGGTGAATCAGTTCGTCCCCATAGGTATATCCCAAAATCTCCTTGATCTTCGAGGACTGCTGTCCTTTTATCTTTTCAATCTCCTGGGCACTGTAATTGACGAGCCCCTTCGCGATCAACTCGTCGGAGAGGTTCCGGACATCCACCCCTTCCCCCCGCTCAAAGCTGCCGGACACACGAACCACGCCGGAAGGAAGCAGGCTCTTCCCCCCATAAAGGAGGGCCTTCACCGCGCCGCCGTCCAGGTAAAGGGTTCCCGAGGAGCGCACCCCATAAGCGATCCACTGTTTCTTGCAGTTCAAGGGATCCCGCTGGGGCATGAAAAGGGTCCCCACGGGCTCTCCAGAAAAGATCTCCCGAAGGATCCCGTCCCGCTTTCCGCTGGCGAGAATGGTCGGAATGCCAAAGGCCGCCGCCTTCTGGATCGCCTCCAGTTTCACGGCCATCCCGCCGATCCCCGTGGGGCTGAAGCTTCCCCCCGCTGTACACATGATTTCCTCATCGATCTCGTCAACCTTCGGGATCAGGCACGCGTCCGGATAGACCTTCGGGTCCTTGTCGAAAAGCCCCTCCATGTCCGACAGAATGATGAGGAGATCCGCCTGAATGAGTCCCGCCACCAGCACGGAGAGGTTGTCGTTGTCTCCTACCTTGATCTCCTCCACCACCACCGTGTCGTTCTCGTTGATGATGGGGAGGGCCCCGAACTTGAAGAGGGAATCGATGGTGTCCCGCGCGTTGAGATACCGTCGCCGGTGATTCAGGTCGTCGCGGGTCAGGAGGATCTGAGAGATTTGAATCCCCTTCTTCTGAAAATGCGTGTCATACAGGGCCATCAGGTGCGGCTGCCCGATGGCGGCAATCGCCTGCTTGTCGGGGATTCCTTCCACGCGGCGATGAAGCCCCAAGCGGTCCATCCCCACGGCAATCGCCCCGGAGGAAACCAGGGCGACCCTTCTCCCGGAATCGATGACCGCGCAAATA
>CAZKUZ010000019.1:0-4599 GCA_964556045.1 uncultured Thermodesulfobacteriota bacterium
GGTATTGACACCCAAGGATCGGATCATCTGTTCGTTGTCTCCCGTGGCGCGCATGGCCATCCCCATATCGGTGTGAAGAAAGAGGTCGAGGAGAATCTTGAGCCCATAGGCCACGATGAGGAAGAAGGGAATTACCAGGTAGAACCGGCTGATCCGGAGGTTCTCCATGGGGGTGAAGAGGGTGTGATAGGTGAGAAGCTGGATATTGGAACGCCCCATGATTCTCAGGTTGACGGAATAGAGGATCGTCATGATGAGAATGCCGGCCAAGAGGCTGTTGATTTTGAGCCGGGTGTTGAGAAACCCCGTGGCGTACCCCGCGCAGAATCCGGCGGCGACGGCAACGACGATACCGAGAAGGGGATGGTAGCCGCAGATGATCATCTTTGCCGTGACGGCCGCCCCCAAGGGGAAACTTCCGTCCACGGTAAGGTCGGGGAAGGCGAGGATGCGGAAACTGATGACGATTCCGATGGCCACGAGGGAATAGACCAGACCCTGTTCCAGGGAGATGGGGATAATCCTTAGGATAGATTCCATTTAAAGCGCCCCACTAAAAAAAGGGGGGGAAGGCCCCCCCTTTTAAGAGTTAAATATTTTATGAGCCTTTGATAACCTTTCCGTTTTCACCCCACACCTTGTCTGCCTTGTCGAGCAGCTCTTTGGGAACCTTGACACCCTGAATCTTGGCCGCTTTCAGGTTGATCCAAAGGGTGAATTTTGTGGCCTGGCCCGCGGGGATCTCACCGGGCTTTTTCCCTTTCAGGATCTGTGCGGCCTTCTTTCCTGCCTCGTACCCTACGAGGAAGTAATCGAGACCGTAGGCGGCGATGGCGCCACGGGGAACGCTGTCCCGGTCGCCCACGAAAAGGGGGATATGATTCTGGTTGCAGACCTTGACAATCGCCTCGAGGGCGGAGACGCAGGCATTGTCAGAGGTGATGTGGATGGCGTCGACCCGCCCGACGAGGGATTGGGCGGCCTGCATGACCTCGGCGCTCGAGGAGACGTGCGCTTCGATCAGTTTTCCTCCCATTCCTTCAACGGCCTTTTTCATCTCCTTGATGTGGAAGGTCACATTGATATCACCGGGATTGTAGATGGTTCCCCACCGTTTCGCCTTGGGGACAAACTTCTGGTACATCTTGCACTGCAGTGTGATGGGCCAACGGTCGCTGACGCCCGTGACGTTCGTGCCCGTTTTTCCGAGTTTGGGAACGATCCCCGTCTTGACCGGGTCCGTGACGGAGGAGAAGACAATGGGAATGCCTTTGCATACCTTCACGCAGGCCTGGGCCGAGGGGGTCGAGATGGCGTGAATGAGATCGACCTTGTCGTCCGCGAACTTCTGGGCGATGGGATAGCAGTTGGACATCTCCCCTTGGGCGTTTTTGCGGTCGAAGACGACGTTCTTTCCCTCGATGAACCCTTCTTCTTCCAGCGCCTTTTTAAAGCCCTTCGAGTCGTTGTTCAGGGCTGGGTGGGAAACGATCTGGGTTTCGCCGATGTGAATCATCTTCGCCTGAACGGCCTGCATCCCCGCGAACAGAAACGCGAGCAGAAAAACAAGCATCCATATCTTTTTCATTATCCTTCCTCCTTTTGTTTTATTGTTAATTTCCCCATACCACGATATCTCCCTTATGGAAGTTTCCTCCCTTCTTGGCTACCGCGATGCTCGAGTCGATTCCAAAAAAGTCCACGATTTGTATCTTCCCGAGGAGGGGTCCTTTTTGTCGGCCGACGATGATCTTTGTGGATGGAATGGTGATGTCAACACCTCTCTGGTAGACACTCAGGATGTCGCCGACCATCAGGCCGGTGTCCCGGCCCGCGTCGATAAAGATTTTTTCCCCTTCGATCTTGATGATTCGCGTCTCCCATGGAAGTCTTTTGACCTCCTTCAATACGGGCGGAAGGGCTTGCTTCAGCGCCTGCTCTACGGCGGACCTGACAGCCTGAATCCTGCTGCCTTCCCCTTCTGCTTCCGCCTTGTAGAGATTATTGGTCCCTTTGGAAGAGACCACCAGGGTGGCCGTCCGCGCGTCGATGAGATTGATATGAAGTTCGATGGTAGCCCACGATTGCTCCTTGCCCGTCTTCTCGGATATGCTGTGGCTGATCAGGAGCCTGTCGATGCTGCCGAAGAAGAACCCCTGGATTCCCAAGGCCTCACCAGCGTGGATAAGGACCGTCTTGTCGTTTATGGAGGAGAGGGAAAGCCCTAATCGCTTGAGGTAGTTGTCCATGGCATCCCTCTCGATGAGGATGACCTGGTCGGATTTTAGAAGCCGTTTTTTTATGGCGATGTAGACGGCGTCGACGACAAAATCGACCGCTTCTCCCGTGTTGTTGACGAAGGCTAAGAGTAGAATTTTCCTTTTCAGGTTCCTTTCAGGAACGGGAGGTTTGGTCCCCTGATCCCCCGTGGTAGAGGCTGGGGCGGTCTGCCCAGGTTTCGGGTAATTTTTTACGATGTATTGGGGCGGGGGAGGTGGAAGCGTACCTACCTTTTCGGATTCCGGGATCTTTTGTTCGCCTTTTGAGGTCGCCTTGATCCCGTAATAGGTTTTCAAGTATTTTTCCTTTTCCACCCAGATGAACTGGGGAGCGTCGAGACGTTGGCCGTAATCGTGATTCTTGATACGGACATATTCGTGCCCGCCGATTTCCCTCACGTCCTGATCGACAAGGAAGTCGGTGTCGAGGTAAGGTTTCTGCTTTTTCCAAAACATTAGGGACTGCGCCTCTTCCTTCAAAATATTTCCCGCGGACTTCACGGTGGAGCAAGCCGCGGGAAAGAAAAGCGAGAGACACAAAACAAGCAATAGATTTCTTTTAAGATGCCGATTGATCTCCATGAAAGCTCCCCCTCCCGATATTCTCAACTTCATAACAACCTATCCATTTTGTGTCAACTGTGTGAAGGCCTGAACAGGAAGGATTTCAACATGAGAGGGGGTGGACTCACCTGCCATTTTTTCATGATTCTTCGAGATGTTCGGTTAATTCCGTCAGGACGCCTCCGGTACTCTTGGGATGAATAAACCCTACCAGGGAGTTGTGGGCGCCCTTCCGAGGCGTTTCGTCGATGAGAATGGCGCCACGCTCTTTATAGGTTTCCAAGGCCTCCTTGACGTTGTCCACCTCGTAGCAGATATGGTGGATCCCCTCTCCGCGCTTCTCGATGAACTTGGCCACCCCTGACTTGGGATCCAGGGGCTGAACGAGTTCGATACGGGTATCACCGATGGGGATAAAGCCCACCTTGACGTCCATACCTTCGACCTCTTCGATCCCCCCAAGTTCCAATCCGAGGACTTTTTCATAAAACTCAGCCGCCTTTTCCACGTCTTTCACGGCTACGGCGATGTGATCAATCTTTTTAATCATGGTGACCTCCTACGCTCCTTTTTTCTTACGAACCTCTCGGGTGATGGCTTCGATGATTTCGTGGGTGTCGGTGCCGGGCTGAAAGACCTCGATGATACCCTTTTCCTTCAATGTCGGGATATCCTCATGGGGGATGATCCCCCCGCCGAAGACGAGGATGTCATCCGCCCCCTGCTCTTTCAGCAGCTCGACGACCTTGGGAAAGAGATGGTTGTGGGCGCCGGAGAGGCAACTCAGTCCGACCACGTCCACATCTTCCTGGATGGCGGTTTTGGCGATCTGTTCCGGCGTTTGCCGGATGCCGGTGTAGATGACCTCCATCCCCGCGTCTTTCAAGGCGCGGGCAACGACCTTTGCTCCGCGATCGTGACCGTCCAGGCCTGGCTTGGCCACGAGCACGCGTATCTTTCGTTCCCTTTCCATGGGTAAGTTCCTCCTGTCAGCTTTCTCGGTATTCTCCAAAAACCTCGCGCAGGGCCCCCGCGATCTCTCCAAGGGTGGCGTAGGCCTTGACGGCGTCCAGAATCACCGGAACGAGATTTCCCGTTCCCTTGGCGGTCTCTTTCAGGCGTTCCAGAGTTTGCTCGACCTTGGCACCATCCCGCTGGGCCTTGACCTTCTTGAGCTTTTCGATTTGGTAACTTTCCACGTCCCCGGAGATCCTCAGCACGTCCTCCAAAGGAGGTTCTTCCTGCCGAAACTGGTTGACGCCGACGATGATGCGTTCCTTCTTTTCCACGTCCATCTGGAACTGGTAGGCGCTGTCGGCGATCTCTCTCTGAATGTAGCCCGCCTCGATGGCCTTCACGGCACCGCCCATCTCATCGATCTTCGCAATGTACTCGTTCGCCTTTTCCTCGATCTCCTGGGTGAGTTTTTCGATGAGATAGGAACCGCCAAGGGGGTCGATGGAATCGGCCACGCCGGTTTCGTAGGCGATGACCTGCTGGGTCCGCAGGGCAATGGTCACGGATTTTTCCGAGGGCAACGCGTAGGCCTCGTCCCACGAATTGGTGTGCAGGGACTGGGTCCCGCCCAGAACGGCGGAGAGGGCCTGGAGGGTGACGCGCATGATGTTGTTCTCGGGCTGCTGGGCGGTGAGGGTCGATCCCGCGGTCTGGGTGTGGAAACGGAGCGTGAGGGATTTCGGGTGCTTGGCCTTGAACCGCTCCTTCATGATCCGCGCCCACATGCGGCGGGCCGCCC
>CAZKUZ010000020.1:0-5309 GCA_964556045.1 uncultured Thermodesulfobacteriota bacterium
TGGGAGGGAGATGTTTTTGTTGGTGTTTTTGATGTCTTTTTGTTGGGAGCAAGGGTGGGTTGTTTGACTTCTTTCTTCATGGCCATGGTGGCGTGGGAAGGGGGACCCATTAAGCTCATGGCGAAGAAGAAAGAGACCATTCCGATGAGTATGGGGAGAATGAAATGCCTTCTCATAATCGAACCTCCTTAACTATTTTTTTATAGGTATGTGTCGGAGGAGAAGCAAAAAGTTCAATGAAAAAGAAAAAAATTCTTTGTGGTGCGAGTGTCCTGCCATCCTCAATCATTGATTAGTTTAATGTAATCTAAATAGCATGGAGGGGGCTTGTCATCAAGGGGGGATCGAAGTCGTTTCGCCGGATGCGGCGGCGCGCCTGAAAAGGCATGGCCGGCTGTTCGGCCCTGAATTTGCTTATTGACAACGAGATGCATTGCGTCTATATTAATTTATGAAAAAATAAAGCAGTTTGCGAGGGTGGCGGAATTGGTAGACGCACTGGACTTAGGATCCAGCGGCTTTGCCGTAGGGGTTCGAGTCCCCTCTCTCGCACCAGAAAGAAAGGATTGAGATGACGGAATTGGATGTAAAGATCGAAGAGATTAGCCCGGTCGAGCGGGAGTTGTCGTTTGTGGTTCCGGCGGACGAGGTGGACCGGGTGCTGGCGAAGATTTACCGGGATTTGAGGAAAGAGGCGAAGATCAAGGGTTTTCGGAAGGGAAAGGCTCCGGAGAGTGTGATCAAGGCGCACTTCAAAGACTACGCCGCCCGGGAGGCGGAGAACCAATTGGTTTCGGAGTATTACAAGCAAGCCTTGATGAAACACGAAATTCCCGTGGTGTCGAGCCCCGAGATCCACCTGGACGGGCTCGAGGAGGGAAAGGATTTTCACTTCAAGGCCACCGTAGAGATAATCCCCGAACTCCCGGAGATGTCGGGATACAAGGAGATTCCCGTCAAGGCGAGGCGTATCGAGGTCCTCGATGTGGATGTGGACAACGCCATCGAGCGGATGCGAACGATGCAGGGAAAACTTGTGGTGGCGGAAGAGACCTACGAGGCGGGGGAGGGGGACTATCTCGTCATGGATTACGAGAGTGAAGTGGACGGAAAGCCCCTTGAGGAGAAGGCCGATGCGCTTCATAAACTCGGAAGCCCTGAGACCCTCCCCGAGTTCGATAAGGCCCTGATGGGAGTCAAAGCGAAGGAGACCCGTACTTTCAAGATAACCTACCCGGAGGATTATCCCAACAACGACTTGGCCGGGAAAGAATCGACTTTTACCGTGACGGTGAAAGAAGTCAAGCGCCTCGAGCTGCCGGAGGTGGATGACGATTTCGCCAAGAGCTATGGAAATTACGAGAGCCTTGAGGCGTTCAAGGCCTATAT
Source organism: uncultured Thermodesulfobacteriota bacterium (assembly GCA_964556045.1). Classification (GTDB taxonomy): domain Bacteria; phylum Desulfobacterota; class S145-22; order S145-22; family S145-22; genus JAOZMY01. Next base: position 1,390 of record CAZKUZ010000020.1, read on the forward strand.
CAAAGAGCAGATAGAGAAGGAACGCGAGGATGTAAACCGGCAGTGGATGGAAGAGCAGATTCTGACGTTTCTCCTTAAGCGGTTCGAGTTCGAGGTTCCCAAGTCGTGGATCAAGAAGCAGGCCGAGTTCCTTTTGGAGAAGTTCAAGGAAGACCAGAAGCGCCAGGGGATCCAGGTGGAAGATCTTCCGCTGAGCAAGCATCCTCAAAAGAAGGTTTTTGAAGATCTGGCGGAACGTCAGGTCAAGTCGATGCTGGTTCTGGACGAGATTGCGAAGAAAGAGGAAATCGCGGTGGAGGACGCGGATCTCGACGCGCATTTCGAAGAGATGTCCCGAAACACGGGATTGCCGATGGAACAAATTCGCAATTTTTACGCCTCCAGGCAGGAGCAGATGAATTCCCTGAAAGACGAGCTTCTGCGGAACAAGACCCTCGCGTTTCTACGAGAACATGCCGTCGTGGAATGGGTTGATGAGGCAGAGGCCTCCGAGGAAGCACAGACGGAGGAAGAGAAAAGCGAAAAGGACGTTGAAGAGAAAGGAAAGATTATACAGCCATGAGCATACCCATACCCTTTGTGGTGGAACAGGATGGCCGCGGAGAGCGTGCCTACGATATCTATTCGAGGTTGTTGAAGGAACGGATCATCTTCTTGGGTGCGCCCATCGACGATACGGTGGCAAACCTGATCATCGCCCAGCTTCTGTTCCTGGAGGCGGAGAACCCGGACAAGGATATCCACCTCTATATCAATTCGCCGGGGGGTGTCGTAACCTCGGGATTGGCGATTTATGACACCATGCAGTTCATCAAGCCCGATATCACGACCATGTGCCTGGGGCAGGCGGCCAGTATGGCGGCGATTCTGCTGGCGGCGGGGACCAAGGGAAAGCGGTTCACGCTTCCCCATTCCAGGATTCTCCTCCACCAGCCCCTCGGGGGATTCCAGGGCCAGGCGACGGATATCGACATTCACGCCAAGGAGATTTTGTCTCTGCGCGAGCGGCTGAATGAAATTTTATCGAGGCATACCGGGCAACCGGTGGAAAAGATCCAGGTTGATACGGACCGTGACTATTTCATGAGCAGCGAGGATGCCCGTGAGTACGGTCTTGTTGATGAAGTGATTGAAAAGAGAAAGGTAAAGAAAGAAGATTAGAGAGTGAGGTAATCACCATGGGAAACGAAGATACCAATAAGCCTGAAGTCTTACGGTGCTCGTTTTGTGGGAAGACGCAGGATGAGGTGAAGAAACTCATTGCGGGACCGGGAGTTTATATCTGCGACGAATGTATCCGGCTTTGTGATGAGATCATTGCGGAAGACGACAAAGAAAATTTTGGGAATTTGGCAGAGGCCCCCAAGCCTGAGGAGATAAAGAAGGCCCTGGATGAGTACGTGATCGGTCAGGAACGCGCCAAGCGAATCCTGTCCGTGGCGGTTTACAACCATTACAAGCGTATCAATTCGAATATGAAGTATGAGGATGTGGAGCTCCAGAAGAGCAACATCCTCCTCATCGGCCCAACCGGTTCCGGGAAAACGTTGCTGGCCCAGACGCTGGCGAGGATCCTGGACGTGCCGTTCACCATCGCGGACGCCACGACCCTGACGGAAGCGGGGTACGTGGGAGAAGACGTGGAGAATATCATCCTCAACCTTCTCCAGGCGGCCGACTATGACGTGGAACGGACGGAGAAGGGTATCGTCTATATCGACGAGATCGATAAAATCTCCCGGAAAACGGACAGCCCGTCCATCACCCGGGATGTCTCCGGTGAGGGAGTCCAGCAGGCCCTATTAAAGATTATCGAGGGAACGGTGGCCAATGTTCCCCCCAAGGGCGGCCGGAAACATCCCCAGCAGGAGTTCCTCCAGATCGACACGACCAATATCCTGTTCATCTGCGGCGGCGCCTTCAACGGGCTGGAGAAGATTATCGAGCGCCGGCTTGGGGGAAGCACCCTTGGGTTCGAGGCGGACATCAAGACGAAGGTGGAGAAGGAACTGGGAGAGATCCTGAAAGAGGTTCAGCCGGAGGACCTGTTACGGTTCGGGCTCATCCCCGAGCTGATCGGGCGCCTTCCCGTGATCGCGACCCTCAACGAGCTGGACGAGGATGCCCTGGTCGAAATCCTCAAGAAACCGAAGAACGCCCTGGTCAAGCAGTATCAGCGCCTGATGGAGATGGAAAACGTGAAGATTACCTTCACGGACGGGGCGTTGAAGGCCATCGCCCGCGAGGCGATTAACCGGAAATCCGGGGCACGGGGGCTCCGGTCCATCATGGAGCACGTGATGCTGGACCTCATGTACGAGATTCCGTCCAAGAAGAACGTGCGCGAGGTTGTCATTAGTGAAGAAGTGATCAGCAATAGCGAGAATCCCATTGTGGTTTACGAAAACGAGGTGGATGTAGCGTAAATGGATTACAACGAAATGTCACAGGAACATATTTTACCACTTCTGCCTTTACGGGAGGTTGTTCTCTTTCCCTATATGATTATCCCGCTGTTCGTGGGAAGGGAGAGGTCTGTCCGGGCCCTGGAGATTGCCACGGAAAGGGAAGGCGGACGCCTGATGTTCGCCACGCAGAAAGAGGCGAAGATCGTAAATCCCATGCCGGACGACATCTTCGATGTGGGCACGATCGGAACCATCGTTCAGATGTTGAAGCTTCCCGATGGATCGGTCAAGGTCCTGGTGGAAGGCCAGCAGCGGGCGAGGATTACGGATTTCCTGAGGGAAGAAGATTATTTCGCCGTCAGGGCTCGGGAGATCCCGAAGAATCATATCGTCAATCCCGAGGTCTTGGCGTTGATCCGCAGCGTCAAGGCGAACTTCGAGCGTTTGGCGAAGCTCAAGAAGGGAATTCCTTCTGAGATCGTGGATGCCATGAAGGACATGGAGGATCCCGAGCGGATCTCGGATACCCTGGTGGGCCACCTCGAGTTGAAGCTGGAAAAGAAGCAGCAGTTTCTTGAAGAGCCGTCTCCCCTGATTCGTCTTGAAATGCTCCTCGAAAATATCCAGGCGGAGATCGAGATCATCCACGTGGAGCGCAAGATCAACCGCCGCATCAAGAAGCAGGTGGAACAGACGCAGAAAGAGTTTTACCTGAACGAGCAGATGCGGGCCATCCAGAAGGAACTGGGGGAGAAGGGGGACTATCTCAACGAGATTCGCGAGCTGGAGGAGAAGATCAACAAGAAAAAGATGTCGAAGGAGGCGGCGAAGCGGGCGAAGGAAGAGCTCAAGAAACTGAAGCTGATGCCGCCCATGTCCGCCGAGGCCTCCGTGGTAAGGAACTACATCGACTGGATCCTTTCCCTGCCATGGTTTGAATACACCCAGGACAAGATCGACATCGACGAGAGTATGCGGATCCTGGACGAGGATCACTACGGCCTGAAGGACGTCAAAGAGCGGATCGTCGAATACCTGGCGGTGCAGAAACTGGTTGGAAAGGTGCAGGGACATATCCTCTGCTTCGTGGGGCCTCCCGGGGTAGGGAAGACGTCTCTCGCCAAATCCATTGCCCGATCCATGGGCCGGAAATTCGTCCGACTCTCCCTTGGAGGGGTGCGGGACGAAGCGGAAATTCGGGGGCACCGGCGCACCTACGTGGGGGCCTTGCCCGGTAAGATCATCCAGTCCATGAAGAAGGTGGGCAGTGGGAATCCCGTCTTCCTCCTGGATGAGGTGGACAAGATGAGTACCGATTTCCGGGGGGACCCTTCCTCCGCCCTCTTGGAGGTACTGGACCCGGAACAGAACAATACCTTCAATGACCACTATCTCGATCTCGATTACGATCTATCCCACGTCATGTTCATCACCACGGCCAATTACCTGCCGGCCATTCCTCCCCCATTGCGTGACCGAATGGAAATCATCAAGATGGCCGGTTACACGGAG
>CAZKUZ010000021.1:0-5220 GCA_964556045.1 uncultured Thermodesulfobacteriota bacterium
AGCATCCGGATGAAACGGTCGTTGTCCTCCAAATGGATCGCCACCTTCCGGGCTATCTGCTGGAAGGTTCCACGGGTCGCCTTCAGGGCCAACTTTCGGCTGAAGTGATCCTGCAAGAGAAGGAGTGCCGCCGCGACCAGAGCCACCACGATAATAAAATTGGTCAAGATATTGGTACGAATCGTAATGAGCCTGCGAAATATCCTGTGCATTTCATTTCATCCTACCTGTTTGGAAACAAGATGTCCACTCCCCATAACGGAAACCAAGGAAGCTATACATTCATAAACTCCTCTGCTACCGAGGAGCGTCTTCACCGTTCCAAGGTTCTGTGGTAGAAATGAACTATGAAAACCTTGAAGAAAGAGAAATTACATGTCGGGCCATGAAAGCAAAACCTGCCCCATCTGGGTAGGATACCTCCTTCTCAACCCCTTGAGGAATCTCTACCAGAGCCCGAAAAAGGTCCTCGGCCCATTCATCCGGGAGGGAATGATCGTTCTCGATTTCGGCTGCGCCATGGGATTCTTCACCCTTCCCCTGGCGCGCATGGTCGGGGCCAGAGGGAAGGTCATCGCCGTGGATATCCGGGAAAAGATGCTGAAAACCCTCGAAGCCCGCGCGAGGAAGGCGGGTCTATCCGACAGGATCGAGACGCACCTGGCCAATGCCGACGCATTAAGGTTGGACCGTTACGCAGGAAAGGTCGATTTCATCCTGGCCTTCGCCGTGATCCACGAGGTCCCCGAGCTTAGCAGAACCTTCACGGAGTTCCACCATTTGCTGAAACCCGAGGGGAAGCTTCTTGTCGCAGAACCCAAAGGACACGTGAGCGGCGAAGACTTCAAGGCGTCCCTCCTCACGGCGGAAAGATGCGGATTTGTCATGGAAAACACGCCCGAGATTTCCAGAAGCCACGCTGTTTTACTTTCCAAAAAGACAACCACAACATAAGGAGTCATCGTCATGGGAACTAACAACGTCGTTTTTTTAGAGGTGATCGAATGGTTTGACAAAACTGGCAAGGAAATCGTTCATCGCATCCCCGAAAAGGGATCCGGCGAAATCAAGCTGGGCGCCCAGCTCATCGTGCGGGATAACCAGGCCGCCGTCTTCTTCTATAATGGCCGTGCCTACGACGTCATCGGCCCGGGACGGCATACCCTCTCCACCATGAACATCCCCATTCTCACCAAGGTCCTGAGCCTCCCGTGGGGATTCACCAGTCCTTTCCGCGCCGAGGTCTATTTCACGAATATGAAGGTCTTTCCCAACCTGAAATGGGGCACCCGGGATCCCGTCGCCTTCAAGGATTCGGAACTGGGACTGGTAAGGCTTCGGGCCTTCGGAATCTTCAACATCCAGGTCGCCCAGCCCGTCCTCTTCGTCAACCGGATGGTCGGCACCCAGGGGATCTACACCACGGAGGACATCGAAGACTACCTTGGACGCGTGGTCGTCTCCCGCTTCAACGATTATCTCGGCGAAGAGCTCGACACCATTCTCAATCTGCCGGATCGCTACGACGCCCTCGCCAAGGGTTTGGAAGAGAGGCTCAAAACGGATTTCAGTGACTACGGTCTCCATCTGGAAAACCTCTACATCACCTCCATCACCCCTCCCCAGGAGGTCCAGCAGGCCATCGACGACAAGAGCCGCCTCGCCGTGCTGGGGAACTTAGACGATTTCGTCAAGATGAAGGCGGGAATGGCCATGGAAAAGGCCTCGGCCGCCGAAGGCGCGGCGGGAAGCGGCGTGGGCCTCGGGGTCGGCATGCTCATTCCGGGCCTCCTGGCGGGAACCCTTCAAAGGCAAGGGACCGATCAAGCGCTCACCTGCCCGGAATGCCATCAAAAAGTCCCCCAAGACGCCCGTTTCTGCCCCTATTGCGGCCATCAGCTCGTGATCATCAACAAGTGCCCGAATTGCGGCAAGAACCTGCCGCCCAACGCGCAGTTCTGTCCGCGATGCGGCGCGAAAATCGAACCAACGACACGGATGATTACCTGCCCGCACTGCGGGGCGGAAAATCTTCCCAACGCTATCTACTGCAATGCCTGCGGAGAAAAGCTGAAATAGAATGCGAACCTGGCAGGTCGAAACCCAGTGCCCCCAGTGTGGCGCCCCCGTCACCCTGAAGGAGGCCCAGCACGTCCTGAGCTGTCCCTACTGCAAGACACGGCTCTATCTGACGTCCAAGGGGCCGTTTCGTTACGCCATCCCTCCCAAGATCGTTTCGGATGAAACCATCTTTCTTCCCTTCTGGCGGATCAAGGGATTGGGATTCACGGCCTACCTCCCTCCCAAGACGGTTGGAAAGCCTATCGACAAAACCTACCTCGGCGTCGATATCCCCCTCAGGATGATATCCCTCGGCATGCGGCCCCAGGCAACCAGGCTGAGTTTTGCGAGCGCGGAAGAGGGTCCGTTCGTCCGTCCCCGCGTGAACTTTAAAGACCTCCTCAAACGTGCGACCCGCCAGATGGACTCTACCCTCACGGAGAGGGAAGTCATTCATAAAGAGAGCAACCTCTTCATGTCCGGGTTCGGCGACGCTGATCCCCTCGGCCACTCGGACCTTCGCCGATGGTCTCCCTCCAGGACCCAAACCGTTTTCAAAAAGTATGAGCCAGTCGTCTCCGTATTTCTCGACGAGGGAAACAGCCTCATCTATTTCCCCGTGTTACCGGAAAGCGGAACCTCCGTGATCCTGAACGACGGCCTGACAACAAGACCCGTCGGAAAGATAGATCTCCCCTCCCTGGAGCGATTCACCCGCCACGCCAGCGAATCACTCCCTTCGCCCGGGACCTTGCCCCTTCTCTGTCCCAACTGCGGTTGGGACATGAAATGCGAGGAGGAAAGCTGGGCCGTCCTCTGTCCCGGCTGCAACCGGGTGTGGGGAATCCGGCAGGGACGATACACCTCTATCCCCTTCGAAACACCGGGGAAAGGGGATGCCGACGCCCTCCACCTGCCCTTTTGGAAAATAAGGGTATCCATTCCCCTGTTCGAGCTCAATAACATTCGGGATCTCGCCCGATTTTCGAACCAGGCCCGCATCCCGCCGAAACCCTCCCCTCTACACATCTTCGTTCCCGCCTTCAAGGTTCAGCCTCGGCTCTTCCTGCAGATCTGCAAAGTCTTCACCACCACCCAGCCGGAGACACACTCTTCGGACAGGATCCCGAAGCTTACTTATCCAATCCTCCTTCCCCCGCAAAAGGTCCAAAGGCTGATCCCCATCGTCCTGGCGGAGACCGGGGCGAAAAAAGACCGGTTCTACCCGGAACTTCCCCAGGTAAAACCGGCGATAAAACAGGTTTCCCTCGCCTTCCTGCCCTTCAAACAGACGGGTTACGAGGTCGTCTATCAGGGATCCGTTATCTTCGCCATCCCCAGAAACGCCCTCAAATGGGGACGAAAACTATGAAATCACCTTCCCGATCCGCCTTTCAATGGAAGCGATCTTCCCCTTCATCCTGCCCACCGCTCCCCGGCGGATGTCAAACTTCACCGTCGCATAGATCCGGTTGCTGTCGGGAGAAAGGCGCTCATACGCCTCCTGGATAACCTTCAACGCCTGCGCCATCGTCTCCGTCTCGAAAATAGTTCCCATAGGCGTCAGCTGATAGGGAACTTCTCCCTCCTGAAACATCTTCAGGATACGGCTGACATACGCGCTGACACTCTCTCCCTTGTCCGTGGGAAACATGGCGAATTCCACGAGAACACTCATCCTACCCTCCCCTTACCGAGAGAAATTTAGGCGGGATCCCCTTCCTTCCCCTCCCCCCTCAAGGTTTTCGCCGCCGCCTCATCCACACTTCGGAGGTGAAGATCCGACTGCGGGAAGGGAATCTCGATCCCGGCTTCACGGAACGCCTCGTTGATCGTGCGGTTCAATTCGCTCTGGACTTCACCCGTGCTGTCCATGAATTCATCAATCCACACGCGGAGTTCAAAGTTGAGCGAACTGTCTCCAAAAGAGAGAAACAAGGCCTGGGGCTCGGGATATTTCAGCACCTTATCGTTCTCCTTCGCGCACCGGAGGAGGATCTCCCTGACCTTATCGATATCGGAACCGTAGGCAACTCCCACCTGGATCCTGACGCGGACTCGCCGACTCGCCAGGGTCCAGTTGGTCACCTTGGACGTGACCAGATCGCTATTGGGAACAACGATCTCCGCGTTGTCGAGGGTCTGCACGACGGTGGCGCGAAGCCCCAGGTGCTTCACGATAGCCATCTCATCGCCGATCTGGATGGTATCGCCCATCTTGATGGGACGCTCGAACAGGAGAATAAGACCACTGGCAAAATTGTTGACGATGGCCTGAAGGCCGAAACCAACCCCCACCCCAAGGGCGCCGCCGATAATCGTCAGGTTGGTCAAACCGAACCCCAGGACCCGAAGGGTAATCAGAAACCCCACGAACACGATCCCGTAATGGACGAGCCGGGAAACGGAAAGCTGGCTCCCCAATTCCATCTTGCGGCGGGGCAAAATCTCCTGAAGGAGCACGGCCTGGATGGACCATGAAATGAGAAATGAACCGTAAAGGACCAGAATCGCGGAAACGATAACTTCGACCGTGACGTTCATGTTCCCGATCTGCAGGCCGATGGAAAAAATATGCTGAAGCGCCTCCCCTTTCGTGGTGTATACCTTCCAGATCACAAGGGCGGAAAGGCAGAAGAGGATAAAAAAGAAAACGGTCAAAAGCGGCTTCAGACGACGGAAAATCACATCCGCGTTCTTACGGACAAAGGGGAAAGGGAGCTTATAGAGAACCAGTTCGAAAAACCCGCTCACGACCAGATAGAGCATCCAGATGTTTAAAACGGCAAAGACCGTCATGAGGAAGGAATTCATGAGATAGAGGGAAAATCCCGCGTAACCCAAAATCTCCGCGACAAGGACGGCAAACAGGATGAGCGTCCCAACCCTCAAGCTCAGGACTATCAAAGGAGCCCCTTCGTAATTCTTTTTGTGACAACTCTCCCAAAAACAGAAGAAGATTCCGGTCAGGGCGATAATCGTAACAATGAGCCGCAGTAGGGGTCGGGGAAAGACCACCATCCTCATGAGGGAGGTCACGAGGAGCAGGATGGACAGGCGGTTGACGACGCGCCACTTCCACGCATCCCCGAACATTCCCTTTACCAGGTGCATCACCGTAAGAATCACCCCGAACTGGAAGGCGGGATTCCACCCCGG
>CAZKUZ010000022.1:0-1512 GCA_964556045.1 uncultured Thermodesulfobacteriota bacterium
CTTTTCACCGTTTACTATTCACTCCCGAAAGGAGACGTGCATGGCTATCGTCAGCTTCATCGGCGCGGGTCCCGGTGACCCGGAACTGATCACCCTCAAGGCGGTGGACCGGATTCGTAGGGCCGGGCTGATCCTCTATGCCGGGTCCCTCGTCCCCCCCGCCATCTTCCGTCCCCACACCTCCCTGCCGGAGGAGAAGATCATCAACTCCGCCCCCCTCTCCCTCGACGAAACCCACGCCCACATCAAGGCGGCCGTTCAACGGGGGGAGGACGTGGCGCGCATCCACACGGGCGATCCCTCCCTCTACGGGGCCATCCACGAGCAGATGACCCTCCTGGAGGCGGACGGGATCGCCTACGAGGTGATCCCCGGCATCTCGTCGGCCATGGCGGCCGCCGCGGCCCTCAGGATCGAGTACACCTCGCCGGGGGTAACCCAGACGCTCATCTTCACCCGCATGGCGGGCAAGACCCCCGTCCCGGAAAGCGAGCGGCTCGCCTCCCTGGCGGGCCACCAGGCCACCATGGTCATCTTCCTCAGTGCGGGGAAGGCGAAGGAGGTCCAGGAAGAATTGCTGACCCACTATCCCCCCGCCACGCCCGTGGCCGTCGCCTACCGGGTGGGCTGGCCGGAAGAGGCCTGCTACCGCACCACGCTCGACCGACTCGCCGCCCTCGTGGAGGACAAAAAGATCACCCGCCAGGCCCTCATCATCGTGGGAAAGGTGGTGGACCGCAAGGCCCTGCAAGACGCCCGCTCCAGGCTCTACGACAAGACCTACGCCCACGGCTATCGGGGCAGCCGCCATGAATGAGATCGCGGTCTGGTGCCTGTCGGGCCGGGGGCTGCGCCACGCGGCAATCCTCGCCGAATCCCTGAACATCCGCTGCTTCTACCCGGAGGACAAGGAAAAACCGGACACGATCCCCGTCATCCCCTTCCGGCGCCTGGAACTGGCCGTGGCGGAAACCTTCCATGCCCATCCCGCCCACGTCTTCGTCATGGCCACGGGGATCGTGGTCCGGGTTATCGCCCCCCTGCTGAAATCGAAGCTGGAGGATCCCGCCGTGGTGGTGATGGACGAGCAGGCCCGGCACGCCATCAGTCTCGCCTCGGGACACCTGGGCGGCGCCAATGCCCTGGCCGAGACGGTGGGGAAACTCACGGGGGCGGAACCCGTCATCACCACCGCCACCGACGTGGCGGGGCTGACCGCCTTCGACACCCTCGCCCGGCGGATCGGCGCCAGGGTGGAACCCAAGGAGGGGATCAAAACCACCGCCACCGCCCTGTTGAACGGCCGCCCCGTCGCCCTAGTGTGCGACCGGAAGCTCTTTGATGACGTCCGGCCGGATTTCCCGGCCGTGACGCACCTTGAATCGGCCGATCCGGAGGCGCTGCGAAACTTCGAGGCCGTCTGCGTGATCACCGACACCTTCGTGTCGCTCCCCGCCGACCTCAAGGAAAAGCTCCTCTTTATCCGCCCGCCGACGCTCTGCCTCGGCATCG
>CAZKUZ010000023.1:0-39567 GCA_964556045.1 uncultured Thermodesulfobacteriota bacterium
GGTCAGGGCCGTCAACGACAACAAGAGAAGGTAAAACCGTTTGACGGGCAATCCCATGATCTCAGAAAACTCCGGATCGAAGGAAATGCTCAACCACTGCCGATAGAAGAGGAGCGCCATCCCGACGACCAGGATATCCAGCGCCCCCATAAGAACCAGGTCCATCTTGGAGATCGTCAGGATGCTGCCAAAGAGATAACTCATCAGCCCCGCCTGGTATCCATGCGTCAAATCGGCGAAGATGATTCCGATGGCCATGCCCACCGCCCACATGACCCCGATCAGGGTGTCGATCCGCTGTTTCGTCTTGTAGGAAACCGTTCCCATCCCAAGGGCCGCCATCAAGCTGAATATTACGGCCCCCGCCACGGGATTGAGTCCCAGGAACACGCCCAGGCCGATCCCTCCGTAGGCGGCGTGGGCGATTCCGCCGGTGATGAAGACGATACGGTTGATCACCACGTAGGTCCCGATGACGGCACAGGCGATACTGACAAGTATCCCCGCCCATAGGGCATTTTGAAAGAATTCAAAATGGAACAGGTTCATGCTTCCCCTACCCGTGATGCTTCAGGACCCGATGGGGCACCCCATGGGCGATCAGATCCACGGGGCACCGGTAGGTTTTCATCAACATCTCCTCGGTTATCTCCTTCTCTCCATGGTAGAAGAGCTGCTGATTCAGGCACGCAACCTTCTCCACATAGGAGGAGATGACCCCAATATCGTGGGAAACGAGGCAAATGGTCAATTTTTCATTCAATCGGGACAGAATCTCGTAGATCGTCGATTGGAACTGGCTGTCCACGCTCGCCGTCGGTTCGTCCAGGAGGAGAATCTCCGGATTCGTCACGAGGGCGCGGGCGATCAAGACCCGCTGTCTCTCCCCGCCCGAGAGACGGCCCATCTGGCGGTCCCTCAGCTCCCAGACTCCCATCTGACGCATCACCCGGTCAATGTTCTCCTGGCACCCCTGGTATTCCCCGTTCCCGAACTTCAGGTATTTCAGACACCCCATTCTCACCACATCCGCCACCTGGATGGGAAAGTCCGGATCGAAATCGATGGCTTGGGGGACATACCCGATCCTGTGCCGTGCCCGGTCCGGAGTCGTTCCCAGCACCTCCACGCGGCCACGTTCCGGTTTGACCAGCCCGAGGATCACCTTCAAGAGCGTCGTCTTCCCGCCCCCGTTCGGACCGATGATTCCAAGAAAGTCCCCCTCGTACACGGTGAGGCTGACGTCCTCAAGGGCCGTGTGACCGTCATAGCTCGCCGTGACGTTTTCGAGACGGATAACCGGCTTTTTCATCGGCGAGTTCCCCTATTCCCTGAGACAGGATCCAATCTTTTCGGCCACTTTCAATAGATTCGCCTCCCAGTCCTCCGCCATGGGATCCAGCAATACCAGGCGGCCATGGATCTGACGTGCCACGATCTCGGCGCTACGCGTATCGAACTGGGGCTGGGCGAAGACACAGCGGAGATGCCTCGCCCTGGCCAGGCGGATCACCTTGGAGAGATACGCCGCTCCCGGCGCCTTGCCCTCCTGCTCAATCGCTATCTGGGTCAAGCCGAACTCCCTCGCGAAGTAGCCCCAGCAGGGGTGATAGGCGAGGAAGACCCTGCGCTTGACCCTCCTTAAACGCTGCCCGATTTCCCTCGCAAGGCTATCGAGTCTCTTCAAGAATCTCTTCAGGTTTTCTTCGTAGTTCTTCTTACCGTCCTTATCAACCGTCTCAAGGGCATCCGCGATGATCACCGCCTGGCGCTTCACGAGTTCCGGGGAAAGCCAGACATGCGGGTCCCCTTTGACGAGGTCCTTCAACCCCTCCGTGGTATCGACGACCTTCATCTCGCCGTTCACCGCCCGGAACTTTCCCATCCACGCGTTTTCGAATGGAACGTGAATCCGGAAATAGAGGCTCGCCTTCGAGAGCTCCATGAGGGCCCTCGCCTTCGGTTCAAAGGTAGCTGGATTGGCGCCCGGCGGCAGCAAGACCTGAACCGTGACACGGTCGCCTCCGATCTGTCTCACGAAAAAGGCCTGAGGAGGGATACTCACGGCCACGTGAAGGGGCGGTCGGCCCATGGCGCGAACCGGCAGAAAGACCAGGGACAAGAGAATGACGCCGACGGCAAACCCTTTGGAAAACCGCGCCGACACGAAACGGGAAAAAGGCTCCTTCTTGCCACATCGATTATCCATGGAGGACCTCAACTGATGGATACGTTTTTTTTATCTTATGTCATCCGGTCATCCCGGTCAATAAAAAAGGGAGGGCGTTTCCCCTCCCTTTCTTATTGAATTTACGGCTCTTAATACATTCCCTCCATGCCTCCCGGAGGCATGCCCGCCATCGGTTTCTTTTCTTCCGGCTTCTCGGCAATCATGGCCTCGGTGGTAATCATGAGGGACGCCACGCTCGCGGCCTTCTGGAGAGCCGTCCTCACGACCTTGGTCGGATCGATGATCCCGGCCTTGATCATGTGGGTAAACTCGCCCTTTCCCGCGTCGTAGCCCAGGTCGCCCTTCTCTTCCTTGACCCGCTGCACGATCACGGATCCCTCTTTACCGGCGTTGTTGGCGATCTGCCGCAGCGGCTCTTCAATCGCACGTTTGATGATATTCACGCCGATCTGCTGATCTTCCACATCCAGTTTCAGCTTCTCGACCGCCGGCAGGGTCCGGATCAGGGCCACGCCACCGCCGGGAACGATCCCCTCTTCGACCGCGGCACGGGTCGCGTTCAGGGCGTCCTCAACGCGGGCCTTCTTTTCCTTCATCTCGGTTTCGGTCGCGGCACCCACGTTGATCACGGCCACACCGCCCACCAACTTGGCGAGACGCTCTTGCAGTTTTTCACGGTCGTAGTCCGAGGTCGTCTCCTCGATCTGGGCACGGATCTGCTTGACCCTGCCCGCAAGATCTTCGGCCGATCCACCGCCGTCCACGATCGTGGTATTGTCTTTGTCGATGGTAACCCGCTTGGCTGTTCCAAGATCCGCCAACTGGACGCCTTCCAGCTTGATTCCGAGGTCTTCGGAGATCATCCGGCCACCGGTCAGGATGGCGATATCCTCCAACATGGCCTTCCGGCGATCGCCAAATCCCGGGGCCTTGACCGCGCAGACCTGGAGGGTTCCGCGCAGCTTGTTGACCACCAACGTGGCCAGCGCTTCGCCTTCCACGTCCTCGGCAATGATCAAGAGAGGTTTGCCCATCTTGGCCACCTGCTCGAGGATCGGCAGAAGGTCTTTCATGCTGCTGATCTTCTTCTCATGGATGAGGATGTAAGGATCTTCCAGAACCGCTTCCATCCTGTCCGGATTGGTCACGAAATAGGGAGACAGGTATCCACGGTCAAACTGCATACCCTCGACGACTTCCAGGGTCGTCTCCATCCCTTTCGCCTCTTCCACCGTGATGACGCCTTCCTTGCCGACCTTGTCCATGGCCTCGGCGATGATGTTTCCGATGGTCTCATCGTTGTTGGCGGAAATAGCGCCGATCTGAGCGATCTCTTTCTGATCCTTGGTCGGCTTGCTCATCTTTTTCAATTCTTCGACCACGACCTCCACGGCCTTGTCGATACCGCGCTTGACGTCCATCGGGTTGGCGCCCGCGACCACAACCTTGGAGCCCTCCGTGTAAATCGCCTGGGCAAGCACCGTCGCCGTGGTGGTTCCGTCACCGGCGTTGTCACTGGTCTTGCTCGCCACTTCCTTGACCATCTGGGCTCCCATGTTCTCGAACTTGTCTTCCAGCTCGATTTCCTTGGCAACCGTCACACCGTCCTTCGTCACCTGGGGAGACCCGAAGGTCTTATCGATGACGACGTTCCGTCCCTTAGGTCCAAGGGTCACCTTGACGGCGTCGGCAAGGGTATTGACCCCTTTTAATATCTTCTGTCTGGCTTCCTGATTAAAAACTATTTCTTTCGCAGCCATTGATTCCACTCCTCCTTTTAGGTTCTGTTATATTCGTTTATTCGATCACACCGAGAATGTCGTCTTCGCGCATGATCAGGTATTCTTCGCCTTCGATCTTCACTTCCGTGCCAGCGTATTTGCTGAACAGGACTTTGTCTCCAACCTTGACATCCAGGGGAGAAACCTTTCCGTCGTCACGGACCTTTCCTTTACCAACGGCGATAATCTCACCCTGCTGCGGTTTTTCCTTGGCGGTATCGGGAATGATAATCCCGCCCTTGGTCTTTTCCTCTTCCTCCAACCGTTTGACGATCACACGATCCTGCAATGGTCTAATCTTCATTTCATCAACTCCTTTCCGTCGTTTTTTAATAACTAATTTTACAGGTTGTTTTAAAACGAATTAAAATTACTGCCACTTCACCTCCTTCTCTTCCATGGTATTAGCGCTCGTCTCTGATGAGTGCTGATAATATAGACATCTTTTTTTCCGTGTCAAGATCTGTCCAAAAAATTTTGCGTTTTTTTCGACGCGGCGGAATACACAAAAAAGGGGTGAAAAGGGTACCCTTTTCACCCCCATAAAAATATCCTGGATGGGTTATTTTCTGATTTTCGACACAACCTGCCGGAGACGATCCGCGCCGGGATTCTTGACGACCCGGCGAATCAGGATATCCGACACGGTCACCGGCTTGCCATAGTAAGCCTCGTTGTAATCGCTCCGCGGGGCGAGGACACCACCATCGAGGCTGATCCCGGCAAAGGCCCCCTTCGAGTGGGCGAAGGCGACGATATCCGTCAGCTTTCCCTTCGCTCCCGCGCCCACGGGACCCGCGGCGATTCCCACGTCCCCTCCCAGCTTGATGGAAGCGGAGAGAAGGGCATCCAACCCCTTTCGCGTCATCACCATGAGAAGCAGTTCAGAGATTTTTCCCCCGATCTGAAGGCCGAAAGAAACGGATCCCATCGTGAAGAACGCGGGATAGCTCCACTCTCCCGTTTTCGCGTCCCGGGCCAACGCCACGCCGCTTCCCCCTTCACCTCCCACGATGAAGGCCCCCTTCATGAAGCTGGGAAAGATGATGATCGCCTCGGCGGCCTGCAAATGACCTCTGGCCCACCCCATATTGGGATCCGACAAGACGCGCTGGATAACGATGGTCGCCTTGTCCACCAGTTCCTGCTCTTCCGTATAGCTTCCCGCCCAGACCGGCTGGCTCAAGATAAACAAGCCTATGAAAACCGCCAAAAGCGCCGTGAATCCTCTCTTCATACCACTTTTGCCCATCCCTTCCTCCTTTGTTTTTTTAAATCTATCATATTCCCCTTCGGAA
Organism: uncultured Thermodesulfobacteriota bacterium; assembly: GCA_964556045.1. Classification (GTDB taxonomy): domain Bacteria; phylum Desulfobacterota; class S145-22; order S145-22; family S145-22; genus JAOZMY01. Next base: position 5,271 of record CAZKUZ010000023.1, read on the forward strand.
GACAATTTACATTCCTTTCCACTGTCGGCATGCAGGCTACCGGCGCTGATCGATCACCCGTTTCGCTTTTCCCTCGCTCCGTTCGATCACCTTGTAAGGGACAATGCGCACATGGGCGCTCAACCCGATAATCCCCCTGATGCGATCCTGGATCTTCGCCTCGATCTCCTTCAGCTTTTCCTTTCCCAGGTCGTAGATCTCCTTCCGGGCCTCCACATCGATGGCGAGACGATCCAGGTAGCCCCGTTTACTGACGATGATGACATACTGGGGACTGACCTCCGGGATCTCCAGGAGAATGCTCTCGATCTGGGAAGGATAGAGATTGACGCCGTTCACGATCAGCATGTCGTCCGAACGGGCCGCCACCCGGTCCATTTTCAGCAGGGTACGGCCACACGGGCACGGTTCCCGATACAGCCGCGTCAGGTCTCTCACGCGGTACCGAATCAGCGGCATCGCCCTCCGCTGAATGGCCGTCAGGACAAGCTCGCCCTCCTCCCCAAGGGGCAGGGGCTCCTCCGTCACCGGGTCGATCACCTCCGCGATAAAGTAATCCTCATTGATATGAAGGCCCTTCTTCTCCGGGCAACTGAACGCCACCCCCGGTCCGCCCATCTCCGTCAAGCCGTAAGATTCCATCGCCACAATCCCCAGCCGCTCCTCGATCTCCCGGCGCATCTCTTCCGACCACGGCTCCGCCCCGAAGACACCGATCCTGAGCGAGGTGTCCCGGAGATTCACCCCCAACTCCGCGGCCTTTTCCGCGATGGTCAGGGCGTAGGAAGGGGTCGAATAGAGGACGGTGGTCTTGAAGTCCCGGATGAGGATGATCTGGCGTTCCGTCTGACCGGCTCCGGAAGGAACCAGGGTAGCCCCCAAAGTCTCCGTCCCGATCAGAAATCCCAAACCTCCCGTGAAGAGCCCCATGTTATAGGCGTTCTGGCAGATGTCGGACGGGCGTACCCCCGCGGACCAGAAGGTTCGAGCCATACACTCTCCCCACTGCGCCATGTCGTCGCGGGTGTATCCTCCCGTGATCGGCTTCCCCGTGGTTCCCGAGGAGGCATGAATGCGGACACACTCCTGGGGAGGAACGGCAAAAAGCCCGAAGGGATAGTTCTCCCGGAGATCCGACTTAATCGTGAAGGGAAGACGGGGAAGGTCCTCAAGGCTCTGAATGTCCTCGGGGCCAACCCCGTATTCGTCAAACTTGGCCCGGTAAAAAGGGACCCTTTCGTAGACCCATTTCACGGTTTCCTTCAGTTTCGCCAGCTGAAGGGCCTTCATGGTCTCTTCCGGCATGGTCTCGGCCGTTTCGTTCCAGAACTTTTTCATGGTCCCTTTTCACCTCCTCCTCCGGAAGGCGCCCGCGGGAAAAGAAGGATCGACGCGGATGAGGCTCCCTAAATCTTGAAGCTCTCCGCCATTCCCGCGTACTGTTTTCTCAGTTTCGGTTTTTCAATCTTCCCGGTCGGGTTTCTCGGCACCTCACCGAAGATAACCTTCCTCGGGCGCTTGTACCTCGGCAGCTTTTCGCAGAACTTGAAGACCTCTTCCTCCGTGAGCGTCTTTCCGGGCTTGACCTGGATGATGGCGCAGACGATCTCTCCCAGCCGCTCATCCGGAAGCCCGATGACCGCCGCGTCCCCGACGGCGGGATGTTCGTGCAGAAAGTCTTCCACTTCCACGGGGAAGATGTTTTCGCCGCCCGTGATGATGACATCCTTTTTCCGGTCCACGAGCCAGATGAAGCCGTCCTCGTCAACCTTGGCGATATCCCCCGTGAGAAGCCAGCCGTCGACCAGGGTGCGGGCGGTGGCTTCGGGGTTCTTGTAGTATTCCTTCATAACGCCGGGACCACGCACGGCCAGTTCCCCCGGCTCGCCCGGCTTAACCGGATTGAGCTCCATATCCACGACGCGGGTTTCCCAATCGAATCCCGGAATGCCGATGGCGCCGACCTTGTGCTCGTTGCCCATCCCAAGGTGGACGCACCCCGGGCCGGTGCTCTCGCTCAGGCCGTAGTCGGTATCGTAGGCCTGGTTGGGGAAGACCTTTTTCCACTGCTTGATCAGGGCGGGAGGAACGGGCTGCGCCCCGATGTGCATGAGACGCCACTGATCCAGCTTGTAGTTTTTCAGATCCACATCCCCGTTCTCGATGGCGATGAGGATATCCTGGGCCCACGGAACGAGGAGCCAGACGATGGTCACGTTCTCTTCGGAAACGGCCTCCAGGATCCACTGGGGTTTGATCCCCTTCAGGATAACCGCCGGAGCCCCCACGATGAAGTTCCCGAACCAGTGCATCTTGGCTCCTGTGTGGTAGAGGGGCGGGATAAGGAGAAAATTGTCCTCATGGGTCTGGAGGTGATGACGGTTTTCCGTGATGCAGGCCGACTCCAGGTTTTTGTGGGTCAGCAGGATGGGTTTCGGCTGCCCCGTGGTACCGGACGTGAAGTAGAGCCCCGCCTCATCCTCGTAGTGGAGTTCCACCTTGGGCTCGGTGGCGTCTCCCCGGGCCAGGACATCCATGAAATTCTCCGTCCCCTCGGGGGTCTGTTCCCCAACGAAAAAGTAGTTTTCAATCGTCTCAAGCTCGGGCCGGATGGTGTCCACCCTCTCTATGAACTGCTCTCCATAGATCATGGCCTTCGCCCCGGCGATCCTGGCACAGTAGAGGATATCGTCCGCCGTGAACCGGAAATTCAGCGGGACAGCCCACGCCCCCGTCCTCAAAATTCCGAAATAGGCGGGAAGCCATTCCAGACAGTTCATCATGAGGTGAATGACCTTGTCTCCCTTTTTGATCCCCTTCTCCATCAGGGCGTTGGCAAATTTGTTGGCCTGCTCATCAAATTCCTTCCATGTCATCTCACTCCTGAATCCCTTTTCCGGGTCACGCTCCACAAGGGCGATCTCATCCCCGTACATCCGCGCGTTCCTCGCAAGAATTTCCGTAACCAACATCTGTCTCTCCTCCTTTTGCCGTTTTTTTATTTACAAAACGGGGAATCTATCCAGCCCGTTCCCCTTCCTTCTCCTCGGTTATATCCCCTTCCGTCGGCGGGGAGGCCTCCTTCTCGAAATCCATCTTGATGAAGAGGATGCCACCCCCTTCCCTGGAAACCTCCGCGTTGGGATAGTGTTTCTTGAGGATGTGAATCATGGGGAGATTCTCCTCCATGACCGTGGCGGTGAATCCCTTGTAGTTGTTTTCCTTGGCGATCCTCTCCAGGTGCCCCAGCAAGAACTTGGTAATCCCCTTTCCCTGGTAATCCTCCCGCACGATAAAGGCCAGCATCGCATACCCCGGGGTCTCGGGATCATACGCGTACCGCCCGATGGCAATGATTTCCTCCACCCCTTCGGTCTGGATGATGCCCACGAGGGCCATGTCCTTTCCATACGTGATGTTCGTCCACTTCTGTGCCCGTTCATGGGGCCACTCGCGGACGTTCTGGAAGAATCGGTAATAAATCGACTTCTCTTTGAGCTTGTAAAAGAAGTTCCGGCTCATGAATTCGTCGCTGGGACGGATGGGCCTGAAATGGATCTTGGTCCCGTCCTCGAGAATCAGGTCCGTGGCATAGCGCTCCAGGGCGAGCCAGTCCTCTTTGGGAGGGGCGATCTGGTCCTGGAAGATGTAATGGTGCTTCTTCGCCTTTTCCATGAGGGTCTTTCTGAACCTGGGGTGGGCCATCTGAACCAGCTCCACCACCCGCTGATAGATGTCCTTGCCGTAGAGCTGGGCGATCCCGTACTCGGTGACCACGTACTTGGTGTCGGCGCGCGTATTGGTCACGCCCGCCCCCTCACTGAGGTGGCTTACAATCCTCGAGACCTTCCCGTTCTTCGCCGTCGACGGCATGGCAATGATGGAAATCCCGCCCTTGGAGCGGTTCGCCCCCCGGATGAAGTCGACCTGATCCCCCATCCCGCTGTAGAAGGTATAGCCCAGCGAATCGGCACAGACCTGCCCGGTGACATCGATCTCCAGGGCCGTGCTGATGGAGACGAGATTGTCGTTCTGGGCGATGATGTTGGGATGGTTCACGTACTCGGAGGGACGAAATTCCACCATGGGGTTGTTGTTGACGAAACGGTAGAGGCGCTCCGTTCCCATGGCCAGGGAGGTGATGATCTTCCCGGGATGGAAATTTTTCCGTTTGTTGGTGATGACCCCCTGCTCGATCAGGTCGATGAAGCCATCGGAAATCATCTGGGTATGGACCCCAAGATCCTTTTTGTCCTTCAGGAAAGAGAGCACGGCATTCGGGATCTTCCCGAATCCCACCTGAAGGGTCGCCCCGTCCTCGATGAGCCGGGAAGCGAAATACCCGATCCGTCTCGCCGTCTCATTCAGGGCGGGGGGAATGGTCTGATAGAGGGGCTCCTCATAGGGAACCAGGATGTCAATATCGTCCACGTGAACGAAGCTGTCCCCCCACGTCTTCGGCATCTGGGGATTGACCTGGGCGATGACCAGTTCGGCGTTTCGCACCGCGGATTTCGTGATATCCACCGACACCCCCAGGCTGCAAAACCCGTGCTCGTCGGGAGGGGTCACCTGGATCAAGGCGACCTCCAGGCCGATCCGCTTGGTGTCAAAGAGGGTCGGGATCTCCGAGAGGTAGGCGGGAACGTAATTGATCTTCCCCTCCTCCGCCGCCTTGCGGAGACTCAGGCTCACGAAAAAGGCCTTGATCGTGAAGCGGTCCAGGAAATCCTCTTTGTCCAAGTAGTGGGCGAGGGTAAAGGGAAGGATCTGAAAAAGCTCCATATCCCGGGCGTTGGGATAGTTAACGAGATGCTTCAGGAGATACTGAGGCTCTCCACAGCCCGTCCCGATAAAGACCCGGCTTCCCCGGCGGACCTCCTTGATTGCCCGCTCCACCTTTCGGACCTTCCGAGGATAACGGTCCCTCATGAGGGCGAACAAGACGCGATTGGGATCCCGGTCCGTCAGCAGAGAAAAGAGATTGTTTTCAACCACGTTCCACCCGTTGGGATAATGTGCCGGAGTTAAAGCGTGCCACGACGCCTCTCGTTACTTTTTTCACTTACCTAACTCTAAAAAAACACCCCCCGAAAGTCAAGGCATCGGGCTTTGACTTGTCTCCAAAATTCTGATAGATAAAAGCAACTTTAAAATTGAGGATCAGTATGGATAGCGATTTACTCTGGTTGATCATCATCTTCGGCGCATGGTTCGTGCTGAACAGGTTCGTTTTCCCCAAACTGGGGGTTTCCACCTGAATGAGCGAGGCTTGCAGTATCGAGGATCGATACAAGAAGAAAAAGAATCCAAAATAACCCATTTAACTCTTTCCGTCTCATCTCTCATACAAGCGACGTTGAGGAAATCAAGGATTTCTTCCAGAAAGGTTGACAGGTGAGCAAACGCGTATTACATTATTTCAGGTCTAAAAGGAGGTGAGAGAGGGTGCCCATCTACGAATTTAAGTGCAAAGAATGCGGACATGAATTTGAACTCATCATGCGGGCGAGTGCCAACAAGGAAGAAGTGACCTGCCCGAAGTGTCATGCCAAGAACCCCGAGCGGTTGATGTCGGCCTTTTCCGCTGGAACCAGCAGCAGCGGTGGGTTTTCGGCCTCCAGCTCCTGTGGCGGCGGTGCCTTCACCTGAGCGGCCTGATCTGTCGTAACCGTGGGTTACGATCGTGCGGACGACCGGATGGTTCTCATCATCCGGTCGTCTGATTTTTAAAAAATTTGACAAACCCAAGAAACTGAAGTATAAGCGGAAAAAGGACAGCGCCAAAAAAAGGAGGATCTTCTTTGGCACAATACAGTGACGATTTTAGAGACGACGAAATGGTCTATGACCTGATTTTAACCAACATCGTCCACCAGAACGCGTTGGTGGATCTCCTCGTAAAAAAGGGCATCATCACCCGTGAAGAACTGCGGGCCGCCCTCAAAGACAACGGCATGGTGGTCGAGGAAGAAATCACCGCCAAGAAACCCGGCCAGTTCCACTAAGCCCTACTTTTTACACCCCTAAATACCATCCGACAGCATTCTCCCCCGGGGAAGGGTTTTCTCCGTCCACGGGTGATTACCGCGTGAAGCCGAGAAGGCACGACTCGATCAGGGTCACGATGTCAAAAACCGGGCGTCCCACGGCGTCCCGAATGTCGTTCCTGTAGGGGGAAAGGTTCGTACATTCCAGCACGAGGGCGGAAATTTCCGGATCCCGATCGACGAGCCCCCGGGCCACGTTCAGGACCTCCCCCCTGAGGCGTGCGGGATTCAAGGGAATCTCCTCCGTCAGGATCGCCCCCCTGAAATGATCACACGTATCCATCCCCGCGATCCTCACCGGAATACCCTCCGCGCCGACCCCCTTGAAATGCGCCTCGCCCAGACTCGACTCCGAGGCGGTGACGATCCCCACGGGAGAATCATGCCCAAAAACACGGCAGAGCCAGGGAAGCTGAAGCAGGGACGACGAGAGGAAAGGGACCCGCAAGGCCCGGGCGATCTCGCCCTGAAACCGGGAAAGGAAGCCGCAGCTCGCGGCGATGAGGTCGGCCCCCCTTTCCTGAAGGACCTCCCCCGCTTCGACGAAAAGGGGGACAAGCCCCTCGTCGCCGCCTCGCAGAACGACCCGCTCCACGTCCGCGCCCGCCACCACGTGATAGATCACGGGGAAAGAAAACGTCTCCGGGTTTCCGATATCCCCGGGGATCCGCCTGAAACGGGTCTCGAGCAACAGGACACCCAGGATCGGCTGCCTTTCAGACATCTGAGGCTACTCGAAAAGCGCGCGGTTTTTCCGGTTGTACAGTTCCAGTTGCTCCCGGAAGCTGAGATGCTCCCTTAGGGGCGGTTTCCCGCGACACAGACGGCAGCGGTCTTCACTGCACCACTGACAGAAACGGCAATCGGGGCACGGATGTTTCTTCGGGACCGACGGGGAATCACACGCTTTGCCGGGAGTAGAAATCAAATCCTCCTATCCAAACTTACCTGTCACGTAATCCTCGGTAATCTTCTGGGACGGCGAGGTAAAGATCTTCTCGGTGTTATCGAACTCGATGAGTTCTCCCAGATACATGAGGCCTGTCTCGTCCGAGACGCGCGCCGCCTGCTGCATATTGTGGGTCACGACGACCACGGTATAGCGGCGTTTCAGCTCCAGCATCAACTCCTCGATCCGCAGGGTGGCGATGGGGTCCAACGCGCTGCAAGGTTCATCCATCAGCACGATCTCCGGCTTGACGGCGAGGAGGCGGGCGATACAGAGCCGCTGCTGCTGCTCGTCGGAGAGGGCCAGGGCGTTCTTGTTGAGGTCATCCTTCAAGGCCTCCCAGAGCCCCACCCGCTTGAGGGAGCTTTCCACGATCTCCTCAAGGACATCCGATTTCTTTTCCCCCATGACCCGTGGGCCGAAGGTGATGTTATCCCGGATGGAGAGGGGAAAGGGATTGGGACGCTGAAAGACCATTCCGATCTTCTGCCGGAGCCGAACAAGGTTGACCGTGTCCTTGGTGATGTCCTCCCCGTCGAAGAGGATCGCCCCCTCGGTTCTCACCCCGGGGATCAGGTCGTTCATCCGGTTGAAGGACCGCAGGAGGGTCGACTTCCCGCACCCGGAAGGCCCGATCAAGGCCGTCACGGTGTTCTTCCTGATGGAGAGGTTCAGGTTCTTGAGGGCGTGAAAGTCCCCGTAAAAGAGATTGAAGTCCTCTACTTTCAAGGTATAGTCCGTCATTAGCCGAATCTCCCGGCGATGTAGTCATCCGTCTTCTTTTCTTTCGGCACGGTAAACATCTGGGTGGTCTTCCCCGTTTCGATCAGTTCCCCCATGAGGAAGAAGGCACACCGGTCGGTGACCCTCGCGATCTGTTTCGTGTTGTTGCTGACCAGCACGATGGTATGATGTTTCTTCAGCTCCTTCAGGGCCTCCTCGATCCGAAAGGTGGAGATGGGATCCAGGCCCGAGGTGGGCTCGTCCAGGAGGAGAATTTCCGGGGACATGGCCATGGCGCGGGCGATACAGAGCCGCTGCTGCTGCCCGCCGGAGAGTTTCTGGGCCGGTTTGTGGAGCCGGTCACGAACCTCCTCCCACAAAATGGCCGCCTTGAGCCCCCGTTCCGCCGCCTCCTGAAGGACCGACTTGTCTCTGATTCCCTGAATCCTCAACCCATACACAAGGTTCTCGAAGATGCTCATGGGAAGCACCACCGGCGTGGCAAAGACCATGGAGACCTTTCGCCTCAGGGGTGTGGGGTTCACGTCCTCCGAGAGGACATCCTCCCCCAAAACGTACAAGGCCCCCTCCACCACCGTGTCCGGCGCCCGGAAGGTATGATTGATCAGCTTCAAGAAGGAGGTCTTCCCGCTTCCCGCCGGGCCCATCACCCCGAAGATCTCGTTTCTCTGGATATCGAGGTTGATCTTGTCGAGGATCTTTTTCCCGCCGACGTGCAAGGAGACGTCCCTTGCCTCGATGACTGTCGTTTTCGTCTTCAATTTATCTTCGGCCCTCCACGAATCTGTGCATCAGATAGTACGAGAAGATGTTGATGATAAGAATGGAAAAGACCAGAACGGCCGCGGTGGCGTAGGCGTTCGACATGGAGATCCCCTCCCGGGCCAGGATGTAGAAGTGGACCGCCATGCTCCGCCCCGAGTCGAAGATGGAAAAGGGTGTCCGAAGGGAGGTTCCCAAGGTAAAGATGACGACGGCCGTCTCCCCGATCCCCCTTCCCACGCTCAGGATCACCCCCGTCAGAATCCCCGGCGCCGCGTTGGGGAGGACCAGGCGCGTGACCCCTTGCCACTTGGAGCCCCCCAGGACCTCGTTCACGTCCCGGAAGGACTGGGGAACCGACTTGATGGCCTCCTCCGAGGTCCGGATGATGACGGGGAGGATCATGATGGCCAGGGAGATGCCGCCGGAAAGGACGCTCCACCCGAATCCCAGCTTGATCACGAAAAGAATGAATCCGAACAGGCCGAGGATGATGGAGGGAACCCCCGCCAGGCACTCCGTCCCGAAACGGACGATCTTGGTGATCTTTCCCTCCTCCGTGTATTCCGTCAAGTAGATCGCCGTCCCCACCCCCAGGGGGATGGCAATCACCAGGGAGACCACGAGGAGGTAGACGGTGGAGACGATGGTGGAAAAGATCCCCCCGGCGCGGCCCATGTCCATGGGGTTGTCCAGGAGGAAACGGGCCGTGATGTGGGGCAACCCCTTGATCATGATGACCGCGATGATGAAAAAGAGAATGGCCAGGGCGAGAAAGGCCCCGCTGACCATCAATCCAACGGCGATGTGTTCGGCACGACGCGGTGTCATTTGAGTCTCTTCCTCCTCGCGAAGGCGGTGGCGATGAGATTAAGGGCCATCACAAAAAAGAACAGGACGATCCCGGTGGCGAACAGCGCCTGCCGGTGAAGCCCGCTGGCGTAGCCCATCTCCAGGGCGATATTACTGGTCAGGGTCCGGATCGGATCAAGGGGGGACAGGGGGATCTTCAGGGCGTTTCCGGCGATCATGATCACCGCCATCGTTTCACCTACCGCACGCCCCATTCCCAGGACGAGGGCCGTGATGATCCCCGACTTGGCGGCATGGACCGTTACCATGTGCGTCGCTTGCCAGCGGGTCGCCCCCAAAGAAAAGGCGGCCTCCCGATAGGAATCAGGAACCGCCACCAGCGAATCCACGGAGATGCTAATGACCGTGGGCAAGATCATAATCCCCAGGATGATGCAGGAGGTCAAGAGCGACAGACCAGGACCTCCCAGGTAATCACGCACGAGGGGGACGAGATAGACCACCCCGAGGAAGCCATAGACGACGGAAGGAATGCCCGCCAGCAATTCCAGAGCCGGCTTGATGATAGCCCGCACCTTGGGGGAGGCGAACTCCACGAGGAAGATGGAGCACATCAGCCCCAGCGGCCCCCCGAAGAGGAGGGCCCCGATCGTAACCCAGAAAGAGGAGACGATCATGGCAAAGATACCGAAGTGCCCCTTCGTGGGCGCCCATCGGGTACTGAGGAGGAAGTCCTTGAGGCCCACTTTCCAGATCATGGGCAGCCCCTCCACGAAGATGAACAGGGCGATGAGAAATAGGGAAAAGAGCGACGAAAAGGCAATAACGAGAAAGATTCTCTGGATTAGTTTTTCTCTTCTTTTGATGTCTGCTGCCGACATAGGTCGCTTTCTCCATGAATGATTGAGGCGGGGATGAGACCTTCTTTTGCCAGGATACGCTGCCCCTCGGGGGAGAGGACGAAACAGATGAAATGGAGAGTCAAACCGGATGGTTTTTTCTTGGTCAAGAACAGAAACGGCCGGAAGAAGCGGTATCGTTTCTCCTTGACCGCCTTGACAGAGGGAGCCACCCCGTCCAGCGCCACCGCCTTGACCTGTTTGTTCACAAGGCCGAGGGAGATGTAGCCGATGGCATAGGGATCGGTGGCGACCAGTTCGCGGACGGCCCCGTTGGAGTCCTGGACGATGCAACCCGGATCGATTTCCAGCTTCTCCATGACCAGCTCTTCGAAGGCTCCCCGGGTTCCGGAGCCCTCCTCGCGCGTGATCGTGGTAATCCGATGGTCGACCCCGTTTAAGCCCTTCCAGTTCAGGATCTTCCCCGCGTAGATGGCACGCAGGGTTTCCGTGGAGAGGTTATTGATGGGGTTCTTGGGGTTCACGATGACAGCGATGCCGTCGAAGGCGATGGGGATTTCAAAGAGGCCTTTCTCTTCCGGATGGAGATTCCGGCTGCTGGTGCCGATGTTCGCGATTCCCGACTGCGCCGCCCGGATCCCCGCCGTGCTGCCCCCTCCCTGGACGTTCACCACGGTATTCGGGTTCTTAACCATGTAGATTTCCGCCAACTTCTCGGCGAAAGGCTGCACCGAGGTGGAACCGGCGATGATGATGGAGGCGTATCCCCCCTTTTTCGGGGTATCCTCCTCTTTGCGGCTGCACGCGAAGAGGAGCCCCACGGCGAGGAGTAAACACAAAAGCCCTAAATGCTTTCCTAAGCGTCTGTTCAAGTGGGGCCCTTATATGATCTTTTGATGACGAACGACGGTTCCCTTCATCATGAAAATGGCCTGTTCCGCCACATTCACCGCATGGTCAGCCGCCCGTTCAAGGTATTTGCTTACCATCATGATCTTCATCGCGGATGAGATCTTCTTCGCGTCTTCCACCATATAGGTAAAAAGCTCTCGCGCGATCTGGGTATTCAACTGATCCACCTCTTCGTCCCGTTGAATAACCTCCATGGCAATCGCCTCGTCTCTCTTGATATACGCGTCGAGCGCCCCCCGGATCATCCAGCGCACGTCCTCGTCCATGCGGGGGATATCGATATACGGCTTGAGTTGGGGTTCTTTGTTCAGGTCGAGGGCGCGTTCCGAGATGTTCACCGCCAGATCCCCGATCCTCTCCAAATCCACGTTCACCTTCAGGCCCGTGGCGATGAAGCGGAGATCCCCACCGGCCGGCTGGCGCAGGGCGATCAAGGAGAGGCAGATCCCATCGATCTGCACCTCCAATTCGTTGACCAGCCTGTCGTTCTCGATGACCTTTCGGGCAAGCTCCGAATCCCGCTCCACCAGGGAGCGAATCGAGGTCGCGATGGCCTCCTGGACCATCTCCCCCATCTCCAGGATCTTGTCCTTCAAGGTCTTTAGTTCTTTGTCGAATGTCTTTAAGATATGCGGATTATTCATTATCCCCCCCTGAAAAATCCCTTAGCCATTCTTAACACAGATTTTACCGGCTTTTCAAGAAATAAATCCTGGGATTGACGACTTTTTCCGTTTAACATAAAAAGGGGTATGGGACTCTCCCGGCGCCACGTCTTTCCTCTCGTCAACCTTTCAAGGATCCTCCAGGCCTCTATCCTTATCCTCCTGTCACTCACCTTCCTTCTGCTCACCGGTGCGCCGGGAAACGCGACACCAATCCTCACCCTCACTTTCATCGACGTGGGTGAAGGAGACGCCATCTACCTCGAATATCCCGGCCACTGTAATTTCCTGATCGACACGGGAAATCCAAAATCGGGCGTCAAGGTCTTGTCAACGCTGGTCCGAAGGGGTGTCACCCGAATCGATCACCTTATCCTGACCCATCCCCACCTCGACCACATCGGGGGCGTTTTCACCGTGGCCCAGCTCCTTCCCGTCTCCCGGTTCTACGACAACGGTGAAGACCTCTCCCTCCATCCGGGGAGCCGTGATATCGTCCCTTGGTACCGAAGGCTCGTTCGGGAATCCCCCCGATATTCTCCACTGAAGGCGGGACAACGCCTCACATGCCCGCCCCTCGTCGTCGAAACGCTCTGGCCCCCCGCTCCCCGCGAAACGAAAGACTGGAACACCAACTCCCTCGTCCTCATGGTCTCCTTCGGCGCCTTCCGATGCCTCCTTATGGCCGATGCCAATCTAACCACGGAAAGGGGGCTTCTGAAGGCCTCCGCATCCCTGAAGGCCCGTATCCTCAAGGTCGGTCACCACGGCGCCCGCGACGCGGCGTCCCGAGCGTTCCTTTCCGCCGTCTCCCCCGAGGTGACCATCATCAGCGTGGCCGGAAACGATCCCCACGGCTACCCCGACCCGCAAACCCTGCGAAGGATTCGGGAGGGTCATGCCCGGATCTTCAGAACCGACCGGCACGGCACAATCTCCGTCCAGGTCCGCCCCGACGGGATGTACCGGGTCTCCCCGGAGAGACCATGACGCTCAAACGTCTCCTCTATTTCTACATCGCCTACCTGATCCTGTCCGCGGCCTTCGCCAGAAAAGGCCTAACCTGGCTGACCGGCCTCATCGGTCACCCGGGGATCCGGAACCTCTCCTGGGTCCTCCTGGGAGGGAGCTTGCTCCTGCTCATCCTCCTCTTCCGGAAAGACCGCCCCCCATGGCCCCGGATCCTGGCCGTCACGCTCTCCTTCGTGGGAATCTTCCTCTTCCTGAAAGGCATGCACAAACCCGAGGAGCGGATTCACATCTTTCAATACGGGCTGCTTGGATACCTTCTCATGGCCACCTTGCGGGAAAAAAGCTGGAAACAGGCCCTTCTCCTGAGCCTTTTGATCGTCCTGGCCGTCTCGGGGGCCGATGAACTCTTCCAGGCCTTCCTGCCGGACCGCGTGGGGGATATCCGGGATGTGGGATTCGGGTGCCTCGGGGGAACATGGGGAATCGTGGTAGCGAGCCTTACTTTGAAAAGGGGGCCATCCCGCTCCACCGGGTGAACCAGGCCACCTATTTCTCCTTCTTTTTCCCCTCCACCAGATAGACCTGCATCTTCCGATAAGGTATCGTTATTCCCGCCTCGTCGAAGGCCACCTTGATCTTCTCGAGGAGTTCCGTCTTGGTCGTCCAGAAATCCTCCTTTTTCACCCAGGGCCGCACGAAGAGGTGGATGCCGTTCTCGGCCCATTCTCCCACGCCCACGAAGGGTTCGGGATCGTCAAGGATTCGGGGATCCTCCCGGAGCAGCCCCCAGAGAATTTCCTTGGCCTTTTCCAGGTCGTCCTCGTAGCTCACCGGAAAGACCATATCGATTCTGCGGATATCCTTGGCGGAATAGTTGATGATCTTATCGTTGTAGATCATGCTGTTGGGGATGATGATCCGACGGTTGTCCAGCGTCTTCATCACCGTGTTGAAGATGGTCACATCCTCGACCACGCCGGTCACCCCGGCCGTCTCGACGAAGTCATCGATCTTGAAGGGACGGAACAGGATCAGCAGGACACCGGAGGCAAAATTCTGAAGGGAATTCTTGAGGGCCAGGCCCACGGCAAGGCCCGCCGCCCCGAGAATCGCGATGAGCGAAGTGGTATCGACGCCCAGCTCATGGAGGGCGGCGATGATGATAAAGATCAGAAGGGCCACGTGGCAGAGGGAAGCGATGAAATTGACAAGGATCTCGTCCAAATTCGCCTTCCTCAACACGCCCCGTAAGATCTTAACGGCGTATTTGACCACGATCCGCCCAACGAAAAAGATGGCGAGGGCAAAGAGGATATGCGTGCCCCATACAAACAAGGTGTCTTTCATCTTGTCCCCTTTCCTTTATTTTTGGCTATCCCATCTCGTAACAAATCCGGCGGGGAAACGTCAAGGCAAGGCACAAATTACGTGTCGGGCGATCGTTTCTTATGATTTTTCACTAATTTTCCTTGCCAAAAAATTTGTTATCATTATATTCTTGACACGAGGGCCGGGATTTTGTATGACGCGTCAAAACGAGTAGGAAGTTTAAAATGAGATCGGAACAGGAGTAAACAGCCATGGGAAAGGAGGTGAACCCTGTTCCACTCAAAATCACAAAGGAGGTTTGAAAAATGGCAGCAAAAGTAGACATCGATAAGTGTACAGCGTGTGGGACTTGTGCGGAAGTTTGTCCGGTCGAGGCCATTACGGTCGAAGATTATGCCATCGTCAACGAGGACGAGTGCGTGGATTGCGGTACCTGCGTGGATGAATGCCCTGAGGGTGCCATAACCTTGGAGGATTAGTTTTGAACCGGGGGAGAAGCCCGTCTTCTCCCCCCTCTTTTCATCCGCGTGAAGGCGCGGATCGAGACGCCGGAACGAAAGTGAAGGCGTTTTTTTATTTCCCGGCGTTCCCGCAACCGTCGCCTGGACTTTTGTCCTTCCTTCCTTTAGAAAAAGATAAACCTTTTTTCACCATCGGGGTCTAATCAATAGATGGAGGATTCCCAGGAAACACGGCTGATCGATCTCGCGAGAAGGGGGGATCGTGACGCAATCACCCGTCTCGTGACACGCTATGAACGGGAGATCTTCTATTTCATCTACAGAATGACGCGAGACGTGGAGGACGCGAAGGACCTGACCCAGGAGGTGTTCATCAAGGTGTTTAGAAAGCTCGGCGGCTTTAGAGGAAACAGCTCCCTCCGCACATGGCTCTACCGGATTGCGACCAACCATACCCTCAACTTCCTTAACCGCAGCCCGCGCACGGGAACGCAAACCTCTCTCTCGGCCCTCTCCGACCCCTCCCCCTCGGTTCCGGAAACCATGGAGAGAAACGAACGCAGGGACCTGGTAATCAAGGCCGTCCACGAGCTCCCTCGCCAACAGAAGGCCATCGTAATCCTCCGGGCCTACGAAGGCCTGACCTATCGCGAGATCGCCGAGGTCCTGGGATGCTCCGTCGGAAACTGCAAGGCCGCTTACCACAACGCGGTTATCAAACTCAGGGAGATTTTGAAAAATGAACTCGTCCTGTAAGAACTTTCAGGCCCTTATTATCGACCTCCGGCAGGGGGAAAGCCTCTCCCCCGAAGATCGGGAGGCCCTTGAGCGTCATCTCGCCGCATGCCCCGATTGCCGGGCGTTCCAGCGAGACATCGTCCAAATGTTCACGGAAATGGGAGACGAGACCCTTCCCCACCTTTCAGACGAATTCTTCCAAGAGATGAGAGGAAACATCCTCCGCGGCCTTCGCGAGAATACGCCCGAAAAGAGGACAGGGCTCAAGGGCCTCCTTCCCTCCTTCTCATCGTTCCAGGCCCCCTGGCGAGGGATCCTCGTTCCCCTCTTCTCCGGGGTGTGTGGCCTCCTTCTCGGTTTCCTCCTCGCCACGACCCGGGCACCGATTGCCCCGCCCTCGAAACACGCGCCTGCCGGGACGCAAATCCAGAAGACGATGGCCCTAAAATCCCCGGACGACTCGACGCTTGTGGAAACGCTGGAAGACTACGTAAATCTCGACGAGTTTCTCGACAGCCTGGACGACCAGGACATGCAGGTCCTCTTGGGGGAACTATCCAACGATCTCCCTGAACCTCTCTTGAATGAAACGGAGAACGGAACGGGTTAAACGCCCTTGCGCGGCTTCCTTCCAAGGCCTTCCAAGCCCCAGGCCTTGAGGAGATACTCTATCTTCCGCTTACTGATCCCCAGGATCTCCGCCGTCCGTCCGCGATGGTATCCCGTGCTTTCGAGGGTCTTGAGGATGAGGGCCTTCTCAGCCTCCTTCAAAGGCGTTCCAACGGGAAGGACGACGGCCTGGTCCCCCTGGGCCTCGTCCCTCAACTCCCGGATATGCGCCGGTAAATGCTCCACCGAGATCTCCCCCCCGCGACAGAGAATCACCGCCCTTTCCACCGTGTGCTCCAGTTCACGGACGTTTCCCGGCCAACCGTATCTCTCCAGCACCTGCATGGCCTCCCCGGAAAACCCCTCGATAGCCTTTTTTTGAATAGTGGAAAACCGCTCGAGAAAGGCCCGCGCCAACACGGGAATATCTCCGCGCCTTTCCCGCAGCGGCGGCACCCTGATGGTGATAACGTTCAGGCGGTAGAAGAGATCCTCCCGGAAGGTCCCCTTCTCAATCTCCCCTTTGAGATCACGGTTCGTAGCGGAGAGAATACGCACGTCGGCTTGCAGGGACCGGGTTCCCCCCAGCCTCTCGAAGGTCCCATACTCCAGGGTCCGCAGAATCTTCGCCTGGGTTTCCAGGCTCATCTCCCCGATCTCATCCAGGAACAAGGTCCCCCCATCGGCCAGCTCGAACCGGCCCTTTTTCTGCTTGACGGCCCCCGTGAAAGCCCCCCTCTCGTGGCCGAAAAGCTCACTCTCCAGGAGATTTTCGTGAAGGGCCGCGCAGTTGACCACCACGAAAGGGCCCTCGGAACGCTCGCTGTGGCGGTGGATCGCACGCGCGACCAGCTCCTTCCCCGTCCCCGTCTCCCCCTCGATGAGGACGGGAACGTCGGAAGGGGCCACTTCCCGGATCGTCTTGAGGACCTCCCGTATCTCCCGCGACGTCCCGAGAATGTCGGGGGCGACAGGCTGCCCGCCCAGGCGTTTGAGAAGCTCCTTGTTCTGACGGATCAGGGCGCGCTTCTGGAGGATCCGCGTGAGCACGATTTCCAGCTCGTCCGGATTGAGCGGTTTCGTGAGGTAGGACTCCGCCCCCTTCTGCATGGCGGCGACAGCGTCCTGGATGCTGCCGTATCCCGTCATCAGGATGACGTCGGTTCCCGGGTAGTGGTGTTGCACCTCCGCCATGAGTTGAATCCCGTTCATACCCGGGAGGCGGATATCGGAGATGATCACATCAACGGCCCGGCTTCCCAGGATCTCGAGGGCGGCCTCCGCCCGTTCGACGGCAATGATCTCCCTGCCCGGCTTGGAGAGGAACTGCCGCATCCCCTTCAGGGTATTCGTGTCGTCGTCCACGATGAGGATGGTATCGACCAATTTCGAGGTCATTTCGACCTCCCCGGCAACGTTATTTTGAAGGCAGCCCCAACCTCTGAAGGTACCAGCGAAATCGTCCCCCCGTGGGTTTCCACGATATTCTTCACGATGGACAATCCCAGTCCCGTCCCTTTCGGCTTCCCGGAGAAGAAGGGATCGAAGACCTTTTCCGCCAGCGACTTGGGGATTCCAGGACCATCATCGGAAACGGTCAAGGTTACTTCTCCGTCCGCCTCGGACGAGAGGGAGACGGTGATCTTTCCCCCTTCATGGAGGGCGTCCATGGCGTTACGGAGGAGGTTGACGAGCACCTGGCGGAAACGGTCCCGATCGATCACGGCCATATAGGGGGCCCCTCCCATCTCCAGAACGACCGTTATCCCGCGCTTCTCCAGGTCACCCCTCAGAAGCTCCACCGCGGAGGCCACGATTTCCCTCAAGTCCGTGGGGGCGGTGTTCAGGGATTCCTGGCGGGTAAAGGTCAGGAAGTCCTGGGTAATCTTGGTGAGACGCGCGATCTCCTCGTTGACGATCTCCGCGACCTCGGCGATCCGGTCCACGCAGGCGGTATCCCGGCAGGTCTCCCTGATCTTCTTAAGCAGTGCCATCTGGAACGAGATGGCGTTCAAGGGATTCCGCACCTCGTGCGCCAGCTCGGCCGCGAACTGACCGATGGCCTTGAGGGTGCGGGATTTGATCAGTTCCTGCTCCAGCCGCTTCTCCTGCGTGACATCCCGGGTTATCTCCACCACGAAGGGGATCCTACCCTCCGCGTCTCGAAGGGGATAGGTGGTCAAAAGGAAGAAATAGGGGTCTCCCTCCGTGTCCGTGTAGCCGAACTCCGTGTGGAGGGTCTCGCCCGTCTCGAAGGTCTTCTGCGTGGTACAGAAAGGGCAGGGCCGGTCGAAGTGGTTGAAAACCTCATAACACCTCCGGCCCAAAACCTGTGCCGGTTCCTTGAACAGTTTCCTCGCGGCCGTCTGATTCACATAGACAATCCGATAGGCCTTGTCCACGATCTTCAGGTCGTCCGTCAGCCCGTCAATCACCCCTTGAAAATAGTCATGGACGGGAAAATCTATATGAGAATCACCCGATTTCTTCATCTCTTCCGTTCCTAAACACAGCGATGTCACTCCGCCTTCAAAAAATAGTCCAGGTAGGTCTTCCCCCTGAGCATGAAAATCACCCTCTCCTCCCGGAAGGGCTGTATATAACAAAATGACTTATTTTTCAGCCTTCCGAAATTGCTCTTCCTTAGGGTATCGATGACCACACAGTCGGGGTGTTCCTTCAAGTACTTTATGAAGCTGTTCCCCTTCAGCGAAACGAGGGGGGATTTCAATCGCCCAAGGAACTGGAATTCCCCATGGTAGGCCCCGATATAGGCCACACAGTTTCCCTCATCCATCTTTGCCTTTATCTGCCGGGCAAGGGGCTTCAGATCGTACCTCTTCAGGATCTCCTTTCCTCCAAGCCCAAGGACCAAGGAGAGGGCGAAGGCCACGCACACGGCCGTGGCTCTCAGGAAACCCTCGGAAGAGTCAAACGTCCGGAAAAGGAGGAAAACACCCACGCCGAGGAGGTAAATCCCCATGGGAACGACCGCCCCCCAGGGGAGCGTTCCGGTGTTCGTGCTCAAACGGACCATCGGTAAAAGGAAGGCGGCTACCCCCAGCAGCACCAGGCCTATCCCGATTCCCCACGGCCTCCAGGCAAGGGGATAGGCCTCCTCTTCCCACCTCGTAACGTTCCTGGCGATCAAGAGAATCACGGCGGGGATGGAGGGGATGAGATAATACACCTGTTTCCCGCTGATAAAGGAAAAAATCACCAGGCTCGACAAAAACCACGATACGCACACCCTCCACCCGGTTTCCTTCCTCTTTTCCTTCGCGAAAAGTCCCTGCCATGCCCTCCCTGCGAACACCCACGGCAAAAACAGGATGGGAAGGATCGGGAAATACCACCAGGCCGGCTGCCGATGGGCGAAAGAGTCGACGACCCGTTCCGCCGTTTGACGCCACAAGAGGGCATGACGATAGGCCTCCCCCCCCTGGATGACGGCGGGAACGACCCAGAGGGCGGAAAGGGCGAGGCCGAAGAGAAGGGACCCAACGCCCTTCGCGTACCAGGCCAAAAGAGGCCTCTTCCGAAGCCCTCCCCACCAGAAAACCAGCCCCATCAGGGGAACCACGTGGACCAGGATCACGGGACCCTTCGTCAAGATCCCCCCCGCAATTCCGAGGGAGACAAACAGCCAGTGCCGCGTTTTCCCCGTTTTGTACGCAGACAAGACCCCGAACACACACACCAGGACCCAAAAGCTCAGGAGCATCTCATAGAGGATCAAAAAGGACCAGACCATCCAGATCAGCGTGGACGAGAGGAGAAGGGCGGCTGCCTTCGCCGTCTTTTCGTTATCCGGCCAGAGCAGCAGGCTGATCCTGTAGACGAGAAAAACGCCTCCCATACTGAAAAGCATGGGAATGAGACGCGGCGTAATCTCGTTGACCCCGAAGATCCACCAGCTCAGGTGAATCAGCCAGAAGAGCAGCGGGGGCTTGTGGGTATAGGGAACCCCGTTCAAGAGGGGAACGATGAAAGATTTGTGGAGCCACATCTCCCAGGCCACGGAGAGGCTTCGCGTCTCGTCGATGGGCAGGAGGGGGAGGAAGAGGATGGCGCTGATCCCCACCCACAGGATGATCGCGAAAGGAATCCACAATGTCTTGAATGTCTTCACGTCCCAAGCAACCCGCAAAAGACAGAGGTGAACGGCGGGTTCATGAACCAAGTCACGTCACCTGAACAAAACAAGTTTTACGCCTCCATATGGCAATGGCTCAAAGACAAAAACAAAAATCCTTGTGAGCCTATGTGAGCAGGTGCGACTCAATGATCTGATCCACGGAAAAACCGGGGATTTGCAGATAGAAACGGACGACTTCCTCCAGGGAGGCCATGGGTGTCAAGCCGATCAGCTCACATTCGGCAATCTGCACCCCGTAACGGGCCGCCTCGAACCGGATGGTCTCCACTACCCGATGGATGGGGGTCTCCTTGAAATTGACCAGGTTCATGGAAACCTGAACCATCCCCTTGTCCTCCAGGGTCACGCCCATGGCCTTGACCGCCTTGAAACCGCCGGTCTTGTACCGCACCGCGCGGGCGATGGCATCCGCAATCGTCTTGTCATTCGTGTGGAGATTCACGTTGAAGGCGATCAAGGGGGGACGCGCGCCCACGATGGTGGCTCCGGCCTTCGGGTTGAAGTCCGCTACACCGGCGTCCGGCTGTCCCTCCGGCTTTTTCAGCTTCTCCGGCAGGCCCTCGTACTGCCCCCTCCGCACATCCGCCAGGTTCCGGCGATCCTCCCGCAAGGCCGCCTCTTCGTAGAAATAGATGGGAATCCCCGCGCTCTCTCCCAGCTCTCTGCCGAATCGATGGGCGATCTCAACCGCCTCGGACATCTCCATCCCCCGAATGGGGACAAAGGGAACCACGTCCACCGCGCCCATCCGAGGATGACTGCCCTGGTGATTACGCATGTCGATGCGCTCGATGGCGGCCAACGCCAACGCCATCATGGCCTTGGGAACCTCTTTCGCCGGGCCGAGCAGGGTAATCACGCTCCGGTTGTGATCCTTGTCGGATGAAACGTTCAGGCATTTCACGGCCTCAAACGGTTCCAGCGCCGCGAGAATCGCTTCGATCTTCGCCTTGTCTCTTCCTTCGCTGATGTTGGGAATACATTCCAAAACCTTCATGGCATCTGTTTCCTTCCTCGTATTGTTTATTTTTTTATAATAACATGAATAGGGGATGGGATAAAATAAAGGGGCAGGATCTCCTAAAAACCCTGCCCCTAAAACAAACTGAACCTCAATTATTTCTTATGGCAACCACTACACTTGGTGGGCCCGGCCTTCTTTCCGGCTTTCTTCATCGCCTTATGGCACCCTTTACAGCTATGATCGCTCTTGTGTGCCATGTCATAGAGCTTGGGAACGTCTCCCTCTTTCTTCGGTTTATGACATTCTTTACATCCCTTCGGTTCCTTGCTCTTGTCCTTCCACATGTGGTGGCATGTCTCACACTTCACACCCGCCTTGATGTGGATGGAATGATCGAAGGTCACCGTCCCCTTCTTGCACTCAAACGTCATGGGTTTGTCCGGGGCCTTCACCTCAGCCTGAGCTGTGATGGCCGCCACCATCGTAACCACGAACATAAGGGCCAAAACACCTATAAAGAATTTTTTCACCTACCTCACCTCCTTTCCTTTTGTGTTGATTTAGACGCGTTGCCCGCATCTTTTATTCATTTTCCAACATAACCATTAAACATGATTTGGTCGGATTGTCAAGTGAAACAAGTGAAAAAAATAACAAAAATCCCCCCTTGCGCTTGCTTGACAACCCACGGGCTGGCTGTTACAGAATTCTCCAATGAAGACAAAAAGCGCAAAAATCGTCTTCGTTCTCGGGGGGACACGCAGCGGGAAGAGCAGATACGCCCTCTCCCTCGCGGAGCCCTATGGCACCAAGGTCTTTATCGCCACGGCGCAGGCGCTCGACGGGGAGATGGCACAACGCATCAAGGCTCATCAGCGGGAGCGGGGAGAGGCGTTCCGCACCATCGAGGAACCCTACGATCTGGGAAGGGCCGTTCAGGTCCTTCCGCCGGACACGGGCGTGGCCGTCATCGACTGCCTCACCGTCTGGCTTGGAAACCTCTTATACAAATACGGGGAACTTCCCACCCAGATGCTTGAGATCGACAGCCTTTTTGAAACCCTTCAAACGCCGCCTTGCGACCTCATCATCGTCTCCAACGAAATCGGCCTGGGCATCGTCCCCGGGGACAAACAATCGCGGCGGTTTCGGGACGTGATGGGCGGTATCAATCAGCGCGTGGCGGCCATGGCCGATGAGGCCGTTTTCATGGTCAGCGGGCTGCCCCTCAAGCTCAAGGGGTGAAAGAGAGAATCAGGTGGGGGGTCATGGCCGACGGGGGAATAGGGCTTTGAACTTCAAGCCGCGGCTCTATCGCGAACAGTCCGGGATACCCCTCTTATGTTAACCTGCGCCCTTCTCCTCATCGTCGCCGTTGCCCTCGACGCCGTCCTCGGAGATCCCGCCTACGGCCTCCACCCCGTTCGGCTCATCGGCCGGACCATCCAGAGATTAGAACCCCCGCTCAGGAAGGTTCCTGTCCCGGAGTTCTGGAAGGGGGCCCTTCTCGTCCTGCTCGTCCTCGCCCTATGGGAGGGCCTTTCGATTCTCCTCTACGAGATCCTTTCCCCCTTTCCCCTCCGTCTCCTCTTCACGCTCTTCATCGTTTATAGCTGTTTCGCCCTCCGGGACCTCACCCGCCATATCCTGCCCGTGATTTCCGCCCTTGAGGGGAACCGGATTCCGGAAGCCCGGGAACAACTCCAGAAAATCGTGGGCCGGGACACGACGGTTCTCAACCGGCCCGGCATCATCCGGGCGGCCATCGAAACCGCCGCCGAGGGATTCGTGGACGGTTTCCTCGCGCCTATTTTCTGGTACGCCCTCTTCGCAATCATCGGTGGATCTCTTTCCATCGCGCCCTGTCTCTCCGGGCTCACGGGTATCCTGGGATATCGTGTCATCAACACCCTCGACTCCATGATCGGGTACAAAAACGAGCGCTACCTCCTCTTCGGCCGTTTCGCCGCGAAACTCGACGATGTAGTCAATTTCATTCCGGCGCGCCTTTCCATCCTTTTTCTCTTCCTAAGCGCCTGGCTCCTGGGCAAGGATGCGGGAAACGGCCTCGAATCGACGGTGAAATACCACGCTCATGCCGCCTCTCCCAACGCGGGATATCCGGAAAGCTTCGTGGCGGGGGCATTCCACATTCGGCTTGGCGGTCCCGTCCAATACCCGTTCGGGAAGGTGGACAAACCGTGGATCGGAGACGGCGCCCTCGAACCAACGCCCGACATCGTGCGGGAGGTCACCCGCCTCATCACCCTGTCGGGGTATCTCGCCGCGGTCAGCCTTGCCCTCTCTTCCTGGGTAACACCCATCGTCACAAAGAAAAATTTCTAAAGAAGAGGGATTTATGGTATATTTCTCACATGAATACCAGAAAAATCAAAAACTGGCTTCCTTCTCGCCTACGCTTAGGATAGCTACGACGCCCTGACGATGCGCTTCAAAATCTTAGACAAGTACTTTTTCATCGAAACCCTTCCCCCTTACGGGATCGGCCTTGTCGCCTTTACCTTCCTTCTCTTCATGGGGCGTATCTACCACCTGATGAAGCTGGTAGTTTACGAAGGAACCCCTCTCGTCTTCGTCTTAAAATTTCTCATCTATCTGATCCCTTCTTTCCTGATCTTTACCATTCCCATCGGCCTCCTGCTGGCCATTCTGGTCTCCCTGGGCCGACTCTCCTCGGACTCCGAGATCATCGCCCTGAAGAGCTCCGGAGTCAGCATCTTCCAGATCCTCCGGCCCTACGCCTTCCTGGCCGTCATTTCCTTCCTGTTAGTTAATCTCATCGTCCTCAAGGGCCTCCCCTGGGGAACACAGAAGATTAAAGGCCTCATCATTCAGATGATCCAAGAGACCTCTTACTTTCAGGTCACGGAAAGGGCCTTCACCCAGGTGGGGAAACACCTCCTCTTCTACGTGGAAAGCTATGACCCGGAGACGCAGAAACTGAAGAACATCTTCATCCAGGACAGCCGGGACCCCAAGCGCGAGATCACCATCGTGGCCCCCGAGGGGCAGGTCCTCAAGGACATCCAGAGCCATCTCATGGTCATCCGGCTGCTCAACGGAAACATCCACCAGATGTTTTCCCTGAAGGAATCGTATCAAAAGCTTCACTTCAGCACCTACGATTTCCGGGTGGACCTGGCCAAGAAGCTGAAGGGGAGGGGCATCATGCGGGTCAAGAACAAGGACCTCTCCGTCAGCGCCCTACGCGAAAAGATCCGTAAGATGAAAAAGGCGGGGAGGGACACCTCGAACGAGGAAATCCAGCTCCAGAAAAAATTCGCCATCCCCTTCACCTGCCTGATCTTCACCCTCATCGGGGTTCCGTTGGGAATCCATCCCAAGCGTTCGAAGCGTTCCGTCGGTCTTCTCGTCTGCCTGTTGGTAGTCTTCGCCTATTACGGTCTGACCATCCTCTTCGATGTCATGGGGAACAACAAGACCCTCTCACCCTTCTGGGCGGTCTGGCTGCCCAATATTATCGTCACCCTGATCGGGATTTACCTCCTGATGATAAGCTACAAGGAACGGACGCCGAAGCTGTTTGAATACCTCGAAACCCAGTGGATTAATTTCAAGTTCTGGCTCCAGGAAAAGAGAAAATGATTAAGATACTCGACCGCTACATCGGGGTGGAATTCTTAAAGCATCTCACCTTCATCACGTTCGTGTTCATGATCTTCTTCGTCATCGCCCACTTCTTCGATCACGCAGATACCTTCGTGAAGCACCACGCCTCCGTCCTCCTCGTGCTGACTTATTACGCCTTGTCCCTGCCGGGATACTTCTACCAGACCTCCCTCTTCGCCATCCTCTTCGCCACGCTCATCACGTACACCATCTTCTCGAAAAACCAGGAGATTATGGCCATGCGGGTCCACGGCATCAGCCTGTGGGCGACCGTTCGTCCCGTGCTCCTCCTTTCCGTCATCCTCAGCGTCTTCATTTTCATCGACGGGGAGTTCATAACCCCCATCACGCAGAAAAAGACCTTCTACATCTACAACACGAAGATAAAGAAGGAAAAAAAGAGCGAAATCTTCTTCGGAGCAAAGAAATGGCTCCGCTGGAACGACAAGATCTACAACTTCCGGAGAATCGACGCGTCCGGCCGGAAAATCGACGGCATTACCATCTTCATCATGAGCAAAGGGTTTCACGTGGCCCAGCGGATCGACGCCTTGAAAGCCGAGCAGAAATCCGCGGACAAATGGCTCCTGACGGACGTCATCTGGAGGACCTTCGAGAAGGGGAAACCCATCGTCACCTTCAAGTATCCCAAACGCGTCTTCCAGTTCCCCAGACTGTCCAAGGTCTCGAAGGAGGCGGAACGCCAGACCAAGCAGATGAGCTTTACACAGTTGAACGAGTTCATCGAGAAGAACAAGTCTTCCATCAACCAGAAGGTCCTGAACCGTTACTACGTGGATCTACACACGAAGGCCGCCTACCCGTTCGGAGGCATTATCATGGTCCTGGTCGCCATTCCCTTCGCCCTGAAAATGGGGCGACAGGGAGGGATCAGCATCGGGCTCGGGTTTTCCATCGGGCTCGGCATCATCTACATCATCCTTTCGTCCCTGTTCAACTCCCTGGGATACGCGGGCCTCCTGAACAGCCTCCTCGCCGCCTGGGCGGTGAACATCATCTTTTTCCTCGGGGGGTGTCTGGCCTACCTGAGCCTGCCCCAATAGCCACAAGAAGGGAGAACCTATGGCCCCCTATCGTTACACTATCAGCTACGGTGATACCGACGCGGGAGGGGTTGTCTACTTCGCCAATTACCTAAGGTTCTGCGAGCGCTCCTGGTTCCACTTTCTGAAGGAACGCGGCTGGGACCTCTCCGCGAAAGAGAGGGACGGCAATCTTTACCTCACCGTCAAAAAGGTCGAGGCGGATTACATCGCCCCAGCCCGGTACGGAACCACGGTGGAGATCGTGACCACCGTCGGAAAGCTCTCCCGGGCGAGTTTCTGGTTTCATCACATCTTGAGGAACGCCCAAAACGGCAGCCTTTTCGCCGCCGTGAGAAACCAGATGGTCGCCGTCGACACCACGGGGAAGCTGCAACGCCTTCCGGGCCCCCTTCAAAAGATCCTCAAAGAGGCCTATGACGAAAACGATTAGAAATACAGGATTCGGGAAACCGGCGCGGGAAACAATTTTCCGCTCACGTTCGGGAAATAGATTGACAATACGAAGAGGGATAGGTATTAACATGCTGTCTCAAAAATGACAAAGATCGAACAAAGGAGATTGCCTCGCAAGTGGAGAGCAAGAAAAACACCGTAATCATAGGCACATGGTGTTACATACCGGAAAAGGTTATCAAAAATTCGGATTTTCTCAATCACGACTTCTACGACCAGGATGGCACGAAGATCGATAAGACCCCCGAGGAGATCATCGAGAAGTTCGAGGAGATCACGGGGATCAAGGAGCGGCGGTACGTGACGGACAACCTCCTCACCTCCGACATCTCCTTCTTCGCCGCAGAGCAGGCCCTCGAATCCTCCAAGGTCGATCGCGAAAGCCTCGACTACCTCATCTGCGCCCACAATTTCGGAGACGTCCGGCACGACAACAACCGGGTGGATCTGGTCCCGAGTATCGCGGCGAGGGTCAAGAACAAGCTGCGCATCAAAAACCCGAAAACCGTGGCCTACGACCTCCCCTTCGGCTGCCCGGGCTGGCTGGAGGGCATGATCCACGCGGACGCCTTCATCAAAACCGGCATCGCGAAGAGGATCATGATCATCGGAAGCGAAACCCTGTCCCGCGTCACGGACCCCCACGACCGGGATTCCATGATCTTCGCGGACGGGGCGGGAGCCACCATCGTGGAGGGACAGGATACCGGGGGGAAAAAAGGGATCATCTCCCATTCAACCCGCTCCGACACCTACAACCACTGTCACCTCCTCACCATGGGGAAATCCCACAACCCCGACTACAAGGGAAACGAACTTTTCCTGAAGATGCACGGGCACCAGCTCTACAAGTACGCCTTGAGGGTGGTTCCGACCCTCATCAAGGAAAGCATCGACAAGGCGGGGCTGGGTATCGAAGACATCGACAGCGTGCTGCTCCACCAGGCCAACGAGAAGATGGACATCGAAATTCTACGGCGACTGTTCCGCCTCTACGGGATTCGAAAACCGGCTCCGGAACTCATCAGCAAGATCATGCCCATGAGCATCGCCTGGCTCGGCAACAGTTCCGTGGCCACGATTCCGACCCTGATCGACCTGATTCTAAAGCACAAAATGGTGGACTATTCCCTTTCGGAGGGAGACACCGCCGTCCTCGCCTCGGTGGGTGCGGGCATGAACGCCAACGCCATCGTCTACAAATTCTGAGGAATAGGGATCAACCCTCTCCGACAATCTGCGGGTAACGGCCCGCGGCGGAAAATATCTGCTCATATCCACGCGCGGCCCGGAGAAGGATCCGCTCCCCGAAGAGATCCCCGATGAACTGAAGCCCGACGGGAAGGTTTTCCTTCGTCCATCCGCAGGGAACGGAAATCCCGGGAAGCCCCGCCAGATTCACCGAAATGGTGAAGATATCCGAGAGATACATCTGGAGGGGATCGTCCGTCCTCTCGCCGATCTTAAATGCGGGAGTCGGCGAAGTGGGTGTCGCGATCACATCGCAAATCTCGAAGGCCTTCTTGAAGTCCTCGCGGATCAGAGTCCGCACCTGCTGCCCCTTCCGGTAATAGGCGTCGTAATAGCCCGCGGAGAGGACATAGGTCCCCAGTAAGATACGGCGTTTGACCTCGGTGCCGAACCCCTCGGATCGGGTCTTCTCATACATGTCGCGAAGGCTGACGGCGGATTCATCACGGTATCCGTACCGTACCCCGTCGTAACGGGCCAGGTTGGAGCTGGCCTCCGCGGTGGCGATGATGTAGTAGGTGGCCACGGCATACTCCGTGTGCGGCAGGGAGATGTCCACGATCTCCGCTCCCGCCTCCTCCATGGCCCTGATGGCCCCTCTGACGCGGGCCTCCACCTCGGAATCGATCCCCTCGATGAAATACTCCTTCGGGATCCCTATCCGCAACCCCTGAAGGCCCTCTTCAAGCCCCTCCGTGTAGTCGGGATACTCGCGGGGCACGGAGGTGGAATCCTTCGGGTCGTGGCCCGTGATGACATTGAGGAGCAAGGCCGCGTCCTCGACCGAACGGGTCATGGGCCCGATCTGGTCCAGGGACGACGCGAAGGCCACCAGGCCGAACCGGGAAACGGTTCCGTAGGTGGGTTTCATCCCCACGATCCCGCAGAGGGAAGCCGGCTGCCGGATGGATCCCCCCGTATCGGTGCCCAGGGCGCCGGCACAGAGGGCGCCCGCCACGGCCGCGGCGGATCCCCCGCTGGAGCCTCCCGGAATCCGCTCCAGATCCCAGGGATTCCGAGTTACTTGAAAACGGGAATTCTCCGTGGAAGACCCCATGGCGAACTCGTCCATGTTGAGCTTGCCGAGGATCACCACGTGTTCCCGCCGGAGCTTCTCGATAACGGTGGCGGAGTAGGGAGGGATGTAGTTCTGAAGAATCTTCGACCCACAGGTGTTGGGGATACCCTCCACGCACAGGACATCCTTGATGCCCAGCGGAATTCCGGTCAGTGGCGTCGCCTCCCCCCGCCGGATGATATCGTCGGCTTCCCGCGCCTCTCTCAGGGCCATCTCGGCATCCACGTGGAGATAGGCCTTGACTTTATCGTCGAGGTTGTCGATACGTTCCAGGTACTGCCTCGTTACCTCGACGGAACTCACCTCTCCCTTTTTCAAGGCCTCGGAAAGGTCTTTGATGGTATGATATTCCGGATACGACATGAAACCTCCTTTACGTCGAAGAAATTCCTTCTGATATGGGCGGAACCCGGAAGAAAGCTTCATGCCTGGCGGGGGCATTCGCCAAGACCTTCTCCCGCTCTTCGAAGGGGATCAGTTCGTCTTCGCGGAACGCGTTCGTGATATCGAGGGCATGGGAGGTCGGTTCCACCCCCTCCGTGTCCAACGCCCCCAGCTTTTCCACGTATCCCAGAATCGCGTTCAAATCCTTCTCGAGCGAGGTCTTCTCTTCCTCACTGAGAGAAAGCCTCGCCAGTGTCGCGATATGCTCTACTTCTTTACGACCTATTGCCATGATTCAACCTCTTTTCACAGGAAAAATTGACGATCCGATTGCCTCCCTGGTGTGTCAACCGTTCCTACCACACACCTCGCAATCCGGTCAAGGGGCTCGATCCCCCGCCCCATTCTCTCACGTCTCCGCCAGGGCCTTGATGATATCCCAGCGGGTCACGATCCCCACGATCTTCTCCCGATCCACCACGGGCAGGCGATTGACGCGGTGCTTTACCATGAGCCGCGCCGCCTCGTCGACGGGGGTGGCGGGGGAGCAGGAAATCACCTCCTTCGTCATGATCTCTTTGACAGGCGTGGCAAATTTTTCCTTCAAGACCTCCGGCGGCTCCTTGCACATCTCCTCGGGCGGGGGAAGGTAGTTGGAAATATCCCGGTAAGTGATCATCCCCACGGGTCGCTTCTTCTCGGCCACCGGCATGCCTGAGATATCGAACAATTTAAACTTGTTGATAATCGTCGAGATAGTCTCGTTCGGATGGCAGGTTGTGACGGAACGGTTCATGATCTCGTAGACCTTCATACGGTTCCTCCAAAAAAGCTTCGGTTGATTTGGTCCTGGAGCGCCTCCACGGCATTCAGAGATTTTCTCAGGAGATCCTGGCCCTCCTCGTCGAGCCACGAGGGATCGATGGCGTTGCTCTTGGGCAATCCCTTCGCCAAGCGGTGGATCTGGTAGAGGGCCCGGAAGACCATCAGGTGATAATACGCCTCTTCCAGCCCCTCTACGATTCGGGCGTCCAGCAGGCTATGGGATCGGAGAAAGGCGAGCCGCTTCAAGGTATGCGTTTCATCCATGAGCCGGTTCTTCACGCACAGGACGCGGACAAGGATGGTCAAGGGGGCCCAGCCGTTGAGCTTGAGATCCAAGGTCCCCTTGTCCGGCCCGCTCCGTTTCACCTTCAGGCGCTTGAACATCCCGAGGGCGATGGGCATCAGGATGGCCGAATGGGCGATCTGGTTCAGGATGTCCGGATTTTCGGGGAGGTAGGTATGGAGAAGTTTCATGAACCTCTCCGCGAGGGCCGTGTCCCCCGCCACGAAACGGCAGTCCATCAGGATGTTCATGTCGAGGATGGAAAGCTCTCCGGCCCCGTACCGGACCTTCCCGATGAGCCGGCGTTCCCAGCGGGAAAGCGTGCCCCGCCACTTGTCGTAGGACGGCATGATATGCCCCTTGCAGCGATCGATCCCCACGGCGTCGAGCAGGTCCTCCATCTTCTGGCAGAAACGCCAGAAATAGCGTCCGGTAAGGTCGATCCCGTCCGCGTTCGCCTCGGTCTCTCCCTGGTCAAAGCGAAGGAGCCGGTTCAAGCAGTCGGGAGCGAGGCGCTTCATCAAGGCCTTCTGGCTCTTCTCCGTGGACTCGTAAACGAGGAGGTTGTCCTGATCCGTGGCGAACAACTGCTCCCCGCGGCCGTCGCTTCCCAGCGCCATCCAGGCAAAGCGGGCGGGAATCGGCCCGAATCCCTCCGCGACCATCTCCTCCTCGGCCAAGGCCAAAAGCCTGCGGGTGAGATGCCCCCGAAACTCCGTCAATCTCCTCTGCAGCCCCACGATCGAGGTGTCCGAGAGGAAAATCCCCGCCGACCAGCCCATGAACTCCCTATGGATCCTCAAAAGGGCCTCGAGATTCCCCCCGTCTTGTCCATGGAATTGCGTATAGGTCTCGAACCGCCCGACAGCCTCTGAAATGGCCGCCGACTCTTGTCGGAGACGCTCCCTCAGGCCCTCGAGGACCTTCAGGCGCTGTTCCGTCTCCATCCGCTGGGGCCGATACGTCTCCGGAAAGTCCCCCAAGATCCTGGAGGCGAAATAGGAGGCATCCCTCAATGGAATGACGCGCTGAAGTGTTTCCCTGAAATCGGAAAACTCCGCGAAACAGGAGGCAGGGTCCTTCTCCCCCGGTTCGCGCTTTTCGTTTTTACTGTTTCGGGTCATTCTGCTCTAAGGAAATCCACCCCCGAGGCGAGGCCTCATCCGCTCACGACTCGATCTGCCGAAGCATCTCCCGGTTCCGCCTCAGCCTCTCCATGAGCGTGTTCAGGGTCTCCCGCTTTTCCCTCTCCTTGTCCACCACGTCCGCCGGCGCCTTTTCGAGAAAATTCTTGTTGCCCAGTTTCCGCTCGATCTGGAAGAGCTCCTTCTCGTGCTTGGCCAGCCGCTTCTCGATCCTCGCCAGCTCTCCGGCGATATCGACGATGCCCAGGATCGGCACGTAGATGTCGAAAGCCTCGAAGATGGCCGTGGCGGACCCCTTGGGGCGCTCGGCATCCCGGGCCACGGTGAGGGATTCGAGCCTCGCCAGGTCCTTGATGGTCTCCGCGTGGTCGTTCAGGAGGGCAACGACGGCCTCCTCGTGGACGTTCACCACGGCCGTGAGGAGCCGGGAAGGCGGAATCTCCATCTCGCCCCGGATGTTCCGGATCCCGGTGATGGCCTGGAGGACGAGTTCCATCTCCTCCGCCGCCTTGGTATCCACGAACGCCTCCTCGAAGGCGGGAAACGGGGCCTTCACGATGCTGACCCCCTCGTGGGGGATCCGCTGCCAGATCTCCTCCGTGATGTAGGGCATGAAGGGGTGGAGAAGCCGCATGGACTGGTCCAGGACGAAGTAGAGGGTGTTCCGGGTCTCTTCCAGCGCCTCCGGCTGCCGTTTCCCGTAGAGGATCGGCTTGATCAGCTCCAGGTACCAGTCGCAGAACCGGTGCCAGAAGAACTGGTAGAGCCCGCCCGCCGCCTCGTTGAAACGGTACTGGTCGATGGCCTCCGTCACGGCCTTGACGGTCTCGTTCAATTCGTGGAGGATCCAGCGGTTGTAGCGATGGGTCACGTTTCCGGCCCTGGGAATGTCCTGGAAATCCGGGCTGCTCTGGAAGATGAACCGGGCGGCGTTCCAGATCTTGTTGGCAAAGTTCCGGTAGCCCTCTATGCGATCCTCCGACAGGAGGATGTCCCGTCCCTGGGCGGCGAAGGCCGCCAGGGTGAAGCGAAAGGCGTCGGTTCCGAACTTGTCCATCATCACCAGGGGGTCGATCACGTTCCCCTTCGACTTGGACATCTTCTGGCCGTGGGCGTCCCGCACCAGGGCATGGATGTAGACATCCCGGAAGGGGACGTCCCCCATGAAGTGCAGCCCCATCATCATCATCCGCGCCACCCAGAAGAAGAGGATATCGAACCCCGTCACCAGGACGGAGGTGGGATAATAGACCTCCAGGTCCTTCGTCCGGTCCGGCCACCCCAGCGTGGAGAAGGGCCAGAGGGCCGAGCTGAACCAGGTGTCCAGGACGTCCGTCTCCTGCCAGAGGTTGGCGGAACCGCAGGCCGCGCAGGCCGTCACCTCGTCCCGCTCCACCGTGATGTGTCCGCAGTCGCGGCAGTACCAGGCGGGGATCCGGTGCCCCCACCAGATCTGGCGGGAGATACACCAGTCGCGGATGTTCTCCATCCAGTCGTAGTAAGTCTTCTCCCAGATGGGGGGGATGATCCGGGTGTCCCCCTTCCTCACCGCCTCGATGGCCTTCTCGGCCAAGGGCTTGATCTTCACGAACCACTGCTTGGAGAGGGACGGCTCGATCACCGTCTTGCAGCGATAACAGTGTCCCACCTGGTGTTCGTACGGTTCGATCTTGACGAGGTAGCCCTGGGCCTCCAGGTCCTTCACGATCTTCTCGCGGCACTCGAACCGGTCGAGGCCCCGGTAGGCGGGTCCCGCCGCCTCGTTCATGCGGCCCTCGTCGTCGATGACCTTCACGGTCTCCAGGTGGTGGGTCTGTCCCAAAAGGAAGTCGTTCGGGTCGTGGGCGGGGGTCACCTTCAGGGCGCCGGTCCCGAACTCCACGTCCACGTAGCGGTCCCCGATGATGGGAATTTCCCGGTCGACCAGGGGAAGGATGGCCGTCTTCCCGATGAGGTGCTTGTAACGCTCATCCGAGGGATTCACCGCCACCGCCGTGTCTCCCAGCATGGTCTCGGGTCGCGTCGTCGCCACGATAAGTTCGCCCCCGTCTTTCAGGGGATACCGGATGTAGTAGAGGCGGCCGTCGTGGGGCTCGTGCTCCACCTCCAGGTCGGAAAGGGCCGTGTGGCAACGGGGGCACCAGTTGATGACGTAGTCCCCCCGGTAGATGAGTCCCTCGTGGTAGAGACGGTAGAAAACCTCCTTGACCGCCCGGGAAAGGCCCTCGTCCATGGTGAAACGCTCCCGGGACCAGTCACAGGAGGCCCCCAGGCGCTTCAACTGGTGGATGATGGTGCCGCCGGACTCCTCCCGCCACTTCCAGACCCGCTCGATGAACTTCTCGCGCCCCAGATCGTGCCGCGTCTTACCCTCCTCGGCCAGCTGCCGCTCCACCACGTTCTGGGTGGCGATCCCCGCGTGGTCCATCCCCGGAACCCAGAGGGCGTTGTAGCCCTGCATCCGCTTGGTGCGTATCAGGATGTCCTGGAGGGTGTTGTTCAGGGCGTGCCCCATGTGGAGAGAGCCCGTCACGTTGGGCGGGGGAATCACGATGGAATAGGGCGGCGCGTCGCTCGTCTCGTCCGCCCTGAAGAGTTCGTGCTCCATCCAGAAATCGTACCATTTACCCTCGACCGCCTTCGGGTCGTAAACCTTTTCCAACACAAGTTCTTCTTTCATTCCGCTGTCCTTCACATTTTTAGAAAAATCGCGGGCGTAGTCTACCTTTCATGGAAAGGAATTGCAAGGGCGTGTCGGGTTTCTCTCGCTTGTCCGGTTTATTTCCGTTGGCTGGGCTTACCCCGCCCTATCTCGCCGGGACGGCGCGGAGGAAGAATACAGGGTTTTAGGTTTTAAGTGGTTAAGTTTTAAGGAGATATGTGAATTGTAAAGATCAGGATAAAGCCCATTTTCACTCACGAGAAGAATATTCTTTCCTTCATACTTTGCTTATCACATTTCTTTTTAAGAGCTCAGAAACATACAAGCTGAGAGGCACCTAACAAAATCTATATTAATACCACTTGACAAACATCACACTTAATGATATTAATAGCAAAATTATAAGATAAACTTTTATAATGTAATTAACGGGAAGTATTGATGAAATTACTCAACATAAAAAACTTATACTAAGGGAGGAATAATATGTATTTGGAAAAAGCTATAAAGA
>CAZKUZ010000024.1:0-1888 GCA_964556045.1 uncultured Thermodesulfobacteriota bacterium
CCCTGACCGTGATGACATTCGACACCCGCCTTTCACAAAAACCTTGTCCCTCAGGGCAATGGAATTCACGCCACCCCGAGAGATAAACCTATGTATCACCCATCCATACAACAGGCAAGCCTTCTCCATTCGGTTGACCCATCATCGCCTCCTTGGTAAAAGGGCATAAAAGGAGGAAGAGATGTCTTCAAAACCGTTTGACGTCCTGTGGGTCGTGGGGGCGGGCACCATGGGGGCCCAGCTCGCCCTGCAAAGCGCCCTTCACGGATACACCGTCCACCTGGTCGATTCCGAGGAAAGGGCCCTGAAAGGGGCCTCGCAGCGCCACGAGGAAGAGCTGAACGCCCGCATTCTGAACGGGGATCTTACCCCAGAGGAATCGTCCCGAGTGAAGGGAAGAATTCATGCCTCGTCCTCCCTGGACGGGCTTTCCCCGCCGGGCCTCGTGATCGAGGCGGTCGTGGAAGACCTTGCCGTGAAAAGGGACGTGTTCCAGCGCCTGGACACCCTGTGCCCTCCCTCCACCATCCTCGCCACCAACAGTTCCTCCATCAAGATCTCGGCCATCGAATCGGCGACGAAACGCCCGGACCGGGTCCTGAACCTCCATTTCTACAACCCCGTCTGGCAGCGCCCCGTCGTGGAGCTGATGCGGGGCACGGCCACCTCCGACGACACCATCGAAACGGCCCGCCGGTTCGCCCGTTCCATCGGCGTCACCCCTCTGACCGTGCTCAAAGAAAGCACCGGCTTCCTCTTCAACCGGGTCTGGCGCGCCATCAAGAAGGAATGCCTTCACCTCGTGGACGAAGGCGTTGCCTCGTTCGAAGACGTGGATCGGGCCTGGATGATTGCCTTCGGAATGGAGATGGGCCCCTTCGCCATCATGGACCGGATCGGGCTCGACGTGGTCCGGGACATCGAAGGGACCTACTACAAGGAATCCGGCGATCCCTCGGACGCGCCTCCCAAACTCCTGCTCGACAAGATCGAAAGGGGGGAGCTGGGCGTCAAGACGGGGAAGGGATTCTACACCTATCCCAATCCCGCTTACGAAGAACCCGGGTGGTTGAAAGGGGATAAGGAGACGACATGAGACTCTACATCATCCGACACGGACAAACGGCGTGGAACAAGGAAGAGGTCTTTCGCGGCACCAAGGACATCCCCCTCAACGAGGTGGGATTGAAGGAGGCCAAAGCACTGGGGAGCTACCTGAAAGACGTCCCCTTCGACGCCCTCTACACCAGCCCCCTCGCGAGGGCCCGCCAAACCGCCCAGGCCGTGGCCGACGCGGTGCGTGTGACCCCCCTTGTCGAGACAAACCTCATCGACCTGAACTTCGGCGACTGGCAGGGCGTTTCCCACAAGGAGGTGAAAGAAAGATTTCCCGATCTCTATAACACCTGGATCACCGCGCCGGAACGGGCGAAATTTCCCGGAGGGGAAGCGTTGAACGATGTCCTCGAGCGGGTGGATGCCCTCCTCGCCTCGCTGCTAAAAAGATACCCCAACGGCACCGTGGGTCTCTTCACCCATCGGGTGGTCTGTAAGGTGCTCATCTGCCGCCTGCTGGGTCTCGGGCTGGATCATTTCTGGCAGATCGAGCAGTCCACCGCCTGCCTCAACCGCTTCCGTTATTCGGCGAAGAGGGAACAATGGATCTGCGAGATCCTCAACAGCCAGTGCCACCTGGAGGCCCTCTCAGAACAGCGGACGACGACGGATTTTTAAACACCACACGGCGAAACCGATCTTGCAGTCAAAGGGGGATTATGGTAAAAGTTCTTGTGTTTCGAGAGTGCGCCCATGGCTCAGCTGGATAGAGCGACGGACTACGGATCCGTAGGCCGGGGGTTCGAATCCTCCTGGGCGCACCAATGAATTC
>CAZKUZ010000025.1:0-1641 GCA_964556045.1 uncultured Thermodesulfobacteriota bacterium
CCGTGGCCGCGATTCCCCTGAGACCCGTCACGGCGATCTCCCGGCTGATGATGATCGTGACGATCCAGGTTGGCGCGCGGTTCAGGCCGATGAGCATGATCAACGCGGAGGTGAGGAGCAATTTGTCCGCCAGGGGATCGAGGAAACGTCCGAGGCGGGTGACGATTTTCATCCTCCGCGCGAGGTACCCGTCCACGATGTCGGTCAGGGAGGCCAGGAGGTAGAGGAGGGCCGCAAGGAAGCTTGGCAGTTTCGCCGGGAAGAAAAGGAGGATCACAATCACGGGGATGACGGCGATCCTCGCGAGTGTGAGGCGGTTGGCCAGATTCCAGAGCTTTTCAGGAGGATACGTTTTCAAGGGATCTACCGATACATCCGGTAATAGGTCAGGACTTTCTTGATGTAGTTTTTTGTTTCCCTGTAAGGGGGAACCTTTCCGTATTGGTCCACGCGATTGGGCCCGGCGTTATAAGCGGCGAGGGAGAGGGAAAGGTCACCATTGAACTTTTGGAGAAGCATTTTAAGGTATTGAACCCCCGCCCGGATGTTTTCTTCCGGGTCGAAGACGTCCTGGACGGAGAGGTCCCGGGCCGTCTCCGGCATGAGTTGCATCAATCCCTGGGCCCCTTTCTTGGAAACGGCATAGGGGTTGAAGTCGGACTCGGCGTGAATGACCGCCTTGATGAGGGCCTTGCTGACCCCGTATTTTTTCGCGTATCGGCTGATGAGGGGTTCATACTTAGCGGGGTTTTTTGTATAGGCGCGAAGTATGGTCCTGGCGCTGGACCTTCTTCTGTCCCGGATAAACAGCTTGTATTTATTGCTGGTCGGGACGTTGGTGAAGTGATAGACCCCGTTGGCGTCCACCATCACGTAGATCCCGGCGCTGACCAGGCCGGGCAGAAGAAGGACGATGGCGAAGAGTGTGGCGCAGGCCAACCCTTTTATTCTATCAATTTTGATATCTTTACCTTTACCCATTTTTATTTGGAAACAAGGTCAAAATTCTATTTTGCAACAAATATACGCAATTAAACGCTTTTGTCAATATGGGACCTGTCGGGGTTTTTGAGGGACCGAGCATTTTGAACTTTGATTGAAAAAACCTGTATTTTATTCTATCATGAAATGTGAGTTGATGTAACCATTAGGCATAGAAGGATCTTTGATGTTTTCATGTTCGAATTGGGTTCTCGTGCAAACGCCCGTCAGGCGTGAAGCCCGGGAAAATGCCTTTCATTTCAGCAAGCGAGATATGGCGGTGGGGATTTTCAGGGAAGGAAAGTTCATCGATGGGGATGAAACCTTTCTAAACCTTCTTGAGAAACCTTCGTATCCCGTGAAACTTGAGGAGATTTTCAAGCCCGAGCATACGGAGACACTTTTGCAGGCGTTTTCCAAACCTGTTGCCTCGACCTTATATTTCGAAATGGAACGACGGGGGGAACGGTATATGGTTTTTACTTTTCGGTCCGCGAGCGAAAAGAGGCAACAGGTTTGGCTGGTGGTTGATAAAACGAGCCATCCGACGGAAAAGCCGATCGTGGGATTCGAACAGCGCTATCGCCGCCTGTTCGAGAACCTCAAGGACGCCGTGTTTGCCAGCACCGTCGAGGGACGATTTATCGATATCAATCCAGC
>CAZKUZ010000026.1:0-14629 GCA_964556045.1 uncultured Thermodesulfobacteriota bacterium
TTCAACGGCGGCAGCGTTCGGAGCCTCATCAAGGTAGAGGACGCGAGAACGAAACAAGCCCTGCTGACATACGAAAAAACCATCTTGAACGCCTTGAAAGAGGTCGAAGACGCCCTGGTAAAATACGCGGACGGGGAACGGCGCGTTCTCGACTTACGCCACTCCGTCGAGGTGGCCAAACGGACCCTCGATCTCTCCCTGACCCTCTACAAGGAAGGTCTGAAGGATTTCCAGAGCACCTTGGACGCGGAACGCGTTCTCTTCGAGGCGGAAAACAGCCTCGCGGAAGCGGAAGGCATAACGGCCATGAATCTCGTAAAGCTATACAGGGCGCTTGGCGGCGGATGGGATCCCGACACCGTCGAGCGGCCTGAAACACAACCTTCACCACAAAAGGTTCAAAAGAAATGAAGCACTCAGCCATGAAGTTATTCCATTCCTACAAGAGACTTGGGCTCCTACTTTTGATGGGGGTTTTCCTGGCACAGCCTCTTGCGTGTAAGAAAAAAGAAAACAAATACGCCCCTCCACCTCCCCCCAAGGTCACCGTGGCACCCCCGAAGGTCCAGGACGTGACCGTCTATCTCTACATGACGGGCCGGACCGCCGCCATCAACAAGGTGGATGTCGTGGCACGCGTCAGGGGATTCCTGGAAAAGATCTATTTCAAAGACGGGGACATCGTAAAGAAAGGACAGCTCCTCTTTACCATTGATCCAAGGGAGTATCTCGCGGCGCTCCATATGGCCGAAGCGGAACTCCTCAATGCCAAGTCTTCCCTGAACTTCGCAAAGAACGACCTTCAACGCCGGGAAAAGGCCTACAGGAAAAAGGCGGTCAGCGAGCTGGACTATCTCCGCTCAAAGGCGGAGTACGACAAGGCAAAGGCGGCGGTGGCCGCCGCGGAAGCCAAGGTGGAAGAGGCGAAACTGAACCTGTCCTACACAAAGATCCACGCCCCCATCGCGGGAAAGGCCTCCCGACACCTGGTGGACGTGGGGAACTTGGTGGGGGCCGGCGGCCCCACGGTCCTGACCACGATCGTAAGTCTGAACCCCATCTACGCCTACTTTAACGTGAATGAACGGGATGTGGCCCGCTATCTGAGAAAGGTCGCGAAGGAAATGAAAGGAAAGAACCGCGAGGGAAAACTCCGGCCGAAACGAACGGTTCTGGTGGAGCTTGCCCTTGCCACGGAGGAAGGCTACCCCCACAAGGGGAAGCTGGACTACGTGGACAACCGGGTCGATCCCAACACTGGAACCCTCCAGGCCAGGGCCGTCTTCTCCAATGACGACCTAACCATCGTTCCCGGATTCTTTGCCAAAATCCGCATTCCCGATCGGGTCGAGAAGAACGCGCTCCTCGTTCCGGAAAGGGCCATCAGCCTCGATCAGGTGGGACGGTATCTCTACGTCGTGGGACCGGATAACAAGGTCGTCCGGAAAGATATCAAGTTAGGACCCGCGGTAGGAACCATGCGGGTCGTCGAAAAGGGACTAAAGAAAGACGATCGCGTCATCATCGAAGGGATTCTCCATGCCCGACCCGGGGTTAAGGTCCAACCCATCGCCCCTAAAAAGACCCCGGAGGAAAAACCGGGAACCTCCGAGGCCAAGCCCGAATCCGGGAAGGATAATGGGCAAAAACCCGATCAATCCAAACAACCAAGCAATCCTTCCAACGGTTAAGGGATACCCCCATGAGTCGTTTCTTTATTGAGCGTCCGATCTTTTCAGCGGTTATCGCGATTGTGATTTTGATTGCGGGCGCTGTTTCCATCAAGGGACTGCCGGTCGCGCAGTACCCCGATATCACACCGCCAACCGTCCAGGTCACCGCCTCGTATCCGGGCGCCAACGCCCAGGTCGTGTCGGAAACCGTGGCACAGCCCATCGAGCAGGAAGTCAACGGCGTCGAGAACATGATCTACATGAGCTCCGTCTGCGCGGCGGACGGAAGCTACACCCTGACGGTTTCCTTCGAGATCGGGACCAACCTCGATATGGCCACCGTCCTGGTGCAGAACCGGGTCAGCATCGCCCTCGCAAAGCTGCCGGAAGAGGTCAAACGGTTAGGGGTCACGACGAAGAAACAGTCCACCAACATCGTTATGCTCCTTTCCCTCGACTCCAAGGACGACCGCTACGACAAGCTGTTCCTCTCGAACTTCGCCACCATGCGGATCAAGGATGACCTGGCGAGGCTTCCTGGAGTCGGGGACGTCCAGATCTTCGGCGTGGGTGATTACTCCATGCGTATCTGGCTGGACCCCGCCAAACTGGAGGCCCACGGAATCACGACGACGGATGTCATTCGGGCGATCCAGGAACAGAACGTGCAGGTGGCCGCCGGAAAGATCGGGGAACCGCCGGCCCCGCCCGGTCAGCAATTTGAATATACCGTGAACGTAAAGGGGCGGCTGGCCGACGCGAAGGAATTCGGAAACATCATCGTCAAAACGGCGCCCGGAGGACGGTTTCTCCGCATCAAAGACGTGGCAAAGGTGGAACTTGGCGCCCAGACCTACAACGTCTTCGGTCTGAGAAACAACAAGCCGAGCGCGATTCTGGCCATTTACCAGATCCCCGGCGCCAACGCCATCGACGTGCAGAAGCACGTCATCGCGAAGATGGATGAACTGAAAAAATCCTTCCCGCCGGGGCTTCAGTACGGGATTCCCCTTGACACCACGAAATTTATCTCCGCCTCCATCAAAGAGGTGATCACGACCCTGATTATCGCCATCCTCCTCGTTGTTCTGACCCTCTTTATCTTTCTCCAGGATTGGCGCTCCACGATCATTCCCTCCGTTACGATCCCCGTGTCTTTGATCGGAACGTTTTTGATGATGAAACTGATGGGCTTTTCCATCAACCTCATTTCACTCTTCGGGCTCGTTCTCGCCATCGGGATCGTGGTGGACGACGCGATCGTCGTCGTGGAAAACACAGACCGACTCATGGAAGAGGAAGGCCTGGAACCGAGGCCCGCCGCCATCAAGGCCATGGAAGAGGTGGGAGGGGCCGTCGTGGCCACAACCCTGGTCCTGCTGGCCGTTTTTGTCCCCACGGCGTTCATGGGCGGGATTACGGGCCAGCTCTACCGGCAGTTTGCGCTGACCATCTCCGGAGCCACCGTCATCAGTTCCATCAACGCCCTGACGTTGAGCCCGGCCCTCTGCGCGCTCCTCTTAAGAAGGGAGAAAGGCAAACCAAACATCCTCTTCCGCTGGTTCAACTGGGCCTTCGATCATACCACCAACGGTTATATGGCCGTCGTCAGGGGGTTTCTCAGGAAATCCTTCTTCATGCTTCTCGTCGCCGCCGCCATCGCGGTGGTATCCGTCCGATGGTTCGGGAACCTGCCGAGCAGTTTCCTCCCCCTGGAAGACCAGGGATACACCTATATCTCCGCGCAGCTCCCCGACGCCGCTTCCCTTCAGAGGACGGAAAAAATCGCCCGCGAGATCACGAAACAGGTCATGAAGATCCCCGGTGTCAAGGACTGCGTGGCCGTTCCGGGATATTCCCTTCTTGAAAACGCCTTCCTGTCCAACTTCGCGTCTTTCTTCGTCTCCTTCAAGCCCTTCGAAGAACGCCTTCCCGAAGGCCACAATCTCGACTTTATCATGGCGAGTATCCGGAAAAACCTCTCGGATATCCGGGGGGCACAGGTCATCGCCTTCGCACCGCCGGCGATTCCAGGCCTGGGAACCTCCGCGGGATTCAAGATGATGGTTCAGGACAAGGCGGGAATGGGCCCCTTCGTTCTCCAACAGGCCACCGAGGCCCTCGCGGCCAAGGCCAACACCCAATCCTCCCTGAGAGGTGTCTACTCCACCTTCCGGGCGACGATCCCCCAGTTGTTCGTGGATATCGACCGAAACGCCGTGAAGATGCTGGGGATCCCCCTCTCGGACGTGTTCGGAACCCTTCAGGCCTACCTCGGATCTTCCTACGTCAACGATTTCACGAAATACGGCCGAAACTTTCAGGTCAAGGTCCAGGCCGAATCTGACGCCCGCGCCAAGGCCGACGACATCAAACGCCTGAGGGTCCGCAGCAAGGAAGGTGAAATGATCCCGCTGGGGACCTTCATCAACAGTCATTTCATCCTTGGGCCCCAAGTCTTGACCCGTTTCAATCTCTATCCGGCGGCGGCCGTAAACGGGGAAGCCGCGCCGGGTTTCAGTTCCGGTCAGGCCCTTGAAGTCATGGAAGACCTGGCGGATAAAAACCTCCCCAGCGGAATGGGATACGCCTGGACAGAAATGTCCTATCAGGAAAAGAAGGCGGCCCAGGGAGCAAGCATCATCTTCCTGTTAGCCATCGTCTTCGTCTTCCTGGTCCTGTCCGCCCAGTACGAAAGCTGGTCCGTTCCCCTGGGTGTCATTATGGTGGTTCCTCTGTCCCTCTTGGGGGTCGTACTTGCCGTCGTCCTCAGGGGTATGAGCGTCAGCACCTACACACAGATCGGTGTCGTTCTTCTCGTCGCCCTCGCGGCAAAGAACGCCATCCTCATCGTGGAATTCGCGAAGGATGAACACGAGAAAGGGAAATCCATCTTCGACGCCGCGGCCGAAGCCGCCAGGCTCCGTTTCCGCCCGATCTTAATGACCTCCCTCTCTTTCGTCCTTGGCACGGCGCCTCTCGTCGTTGCGACGGGGGCCGGGGCGGGAAGCCGGCAGGCCCTTGGAACGGCGGTCTTTGGGGGTCAGATCGCGGCGATTGTCATGGCGGTTCTGTTCGTCCCCGTCTTTTATAAGGTGGTGCAGTCGTCCAGTGAATGGTTCAAAAAACCCAAGGGAAAGAAAAAGGCATCGGGACCTCAAGACGAGGCTTGATGCATGAAGAAGACCGACAAGGGTAAGGGGAATTCCACCTTCCTGAGAGGAAAATCCTCGGACCTCAATAGGATGTGGCGCGAAGAACGCTACTCGATTCTTCTCGCCTCTGTCTTTATCTACATCATTCTCTCCGTCATCCTCCCGCAAAGGGCATGGTCCCACATCCTCATCGACGTCATCTTCTTCATCCTCGTGCTCAGCGTCGTCTTTGAGACGGCCAGGTTTCGCTCCCTCTATTCCCTGTTAGGCTTCCTTGGATTCCTGGCCATCCTCGGTCACATCGTTTCATACCTCTGGGCGGGGACGTCCCTCTCGAGATCCATCCTTGCCGTTTCCTCCATTCTTTTCATGACAGCCGCTATTCACAGGGTCTCAAAACGTGTCCTCGGTTCGAAGGTGGTAACGGGGGACACCATTCGCGGCGCCATCATCATCTACCTCTTCATCGGAACCCTCTTTTCAAGCATCTACATCCTCATCGAAATCATCTTTCCCGGCTCTTTCCTCATCACCAACACCGCCGGCAAACCCATTACGATTTCCCTGGAAAACATCTCGAGGCTCTTTGGCTACTTCAGCTTCGTCACCCTGACGACCCTGGGGTACGGAGACATTGTTCCCATCAAGGATCTCAGCAGAACCATGGCCTGG
Source organism: uncultured Thermodesulfobacteriota bacterium (assembly GCA_964556045.1). Classification (GTDB taxonomy): domain Bacteria; phylum Desulfobacterota; class S145-22; order S145-22; family S145-22; genus JAOZMY01. The sequence goes on from CAZKUZ010000026.1 coordinate 5,501, forward strand.
ATCGAGGCCTTCACCGGCCAGATCTATCTGGCGGTCATCATCGCGCGGCTGGTCGGGATGTATATCGTCCAATCGAATAAATCCGACTCATAAAAACAAACCTTCCCGTGTCCCACGAAACGATCCTTAGCCAGGATTGCCGCCAGGGCTATTTTTTAGTATAAGGTAATCAAAGGGGAGATGTCATGAAGTTTTCAGTAGCCCTCGCGCAGATCAGTCCAACCCTGGGAAACCTGGAAAAAAACATGGAGAAGTGCGAGCGGATCATCGACCAGGCCATCCGGGACCGAATCGACCTGCTCATCTTCCCCGAACTGACCCTGACGGGCTACTTCATCAAGGATATCGTGGCCTCGGTAGCCATCACGATCGACAGCCCTATCCTCCAGAAACTCCTGGCCTACAGCAAGCGCATCTCCATCGTCATCGGGGCGGTCGAGGAGACCCCCGATTTCAAGTTCTACAACACGGCCTTCTACCTTGAAGACGGGAAGATCGTCCACGCCCACCGGAAGGTCTACCTGCCCACGTACGGACTGTTCGACGAGCACCGGTATCTCGCGGCGGGGAACAAGATTCGGGCCTTCGACACGAAGTTCGGGCGGATGGGGATCCTCATTTGCGAGGACCTGTGGCATCCCACGGCGGTGGCCATCACCGCCCTGGACGGGGCCCACTACCTGATCGGGGTTTCATGCAGCCCCGGCCGTGGAATCGAGGCCTCGGATCGCCTGGGAAGCTCCATTACCTGGGAGCGCCTCAATCGAACCTATGCCCAGATCTACAGCCTCTACGTCCTCTACTGCAACCGCACCGGGTTCGAGGACGGCGTCAACTTCTGGGGGGGATCCGAAATCATCTCTCCTTCCGGGGAACAAGTCATCAAGGCCTTGTATATCCAGGAAGACTTCATCCACACGACATTGAACGACCGGGCCATCCGGAGGGAGAGGATCATCACTCCCCTGATCCGGGACGAGCAACTACACCTGACGATTCAAGAACTCGAAAGGATCTACCGTGAACGCTTTGAAGATTAATACGGACCTCACCCGCAGAATTCTTGTCGAGTTCATCCGGAACGAGGTGGAGCGGGTTGGGTTTTCCAACGTGGTTCTGGGATTGTCCGGTGGAATCGATTCGGCCGTTTCCGCCTTTCTGGCGGCGGAGGCCCTGTCCCCCGAGCATGTCTGGGCCATCTTGATGCCTTACAAAAGCAGCAGCCCCCAGAGCATCGCAGACGCGAAAGAGGTCGTGAAGGCCACGGGGATTCATTCGACCCTGATCGAAATCACCCCCATGATCGACGCCTATTTCGAGCGGTATCCCGACGCGTCCCGGCTGCGCAGGGGGAACAAGATGGCCAGGGAGCGGATGACCATCCTCTACGATCATTCCAGCCTCTACCGGGCCCTGGTGCTGGGAACGAGTAACAAAACTGAGCTTCTGCTGGGATACGGCACGATCTTCGGGGATATGGCTTCATCCATCAATCCCATCGGGGACCTGTACAAGACGCAGATCTGGCAGCTCGCCAAGGCCCTCGGGGTTCCCAGACAGATTATCGAGAAAAAACCCTCGGCGGATCTCTGGACGGGTCAGACGGACGAGGAGGAGCTCGGCTTCACCTACGAGGACGTGGATACCCTGCTCTACTACATGGTGGATCGACGGTACAGCCGGGAAGAGCTGATCGACCTGGGGTTCAAAGACACGTTCGTGGACCGGGTGCGCAAAATGGTGGTAAGTTCCCAGTACAAACGGCGCCTGCCCGTGATCGCCAAGGTTTCCTACCGGACCATCGACCGGGATTTCAGGTACGCCCGAGACTGGGAAACCTGATCAGTTCCACATTTTCTTGAAAAATCCCTTTTCCCGATTCAGGTTCTTGACGTTACGGTTCTTTTCAAGTTCCGCAAACTCCCTCAGGAGTTCTTCCTGACGCTTCGTCAACTTCCTGGGAACACTCACCACGACCTGGATAATCTCATCCCCGCGGCCGTAACCCCGCAGCCGGGGGAACCCCTTCCCCTTCAACTGAAAGACCTCGCCCGACTGGGTCCCCTTCTTGATTTGAATCGTTTCCGTCCCTTCCAGGGTCGGGACCTCAACCTTTCCTCCCAGGGCGGCCGTGGTAAAGGAGATGGGAACCTTGCAATAGATATCGTCCCCGTTCCTCTCGAAGAATTCGTGGGGCTTCACGTGAATGACCACGTAGAGATCACCCGGCGGGCCTCCCCGTTCCCCGGCCTCACCCTCGCCCCGGAGTCTCAATCGCGAGCCCGTGTCCACCCCGGCCGGGATCTTAAGCGCGACTTTTCGTTTCTTCTTGACTCTGCCCGTCCCGCCGCAGTCGGGGCAGGGTTCCGGGATAATCTGCCCCGTTCCCTGGCAGGTTGAACAGGTGGTACTGATACTGAAAAAGCCCTGGCTTCGGGTTACCTGCCCCCGTCCGCCGCAAGCGGGACAGGTGATGGGATGCGTTCCGGGTTTGGCTCCCGTTCCCCCGCAGGTCTCACACCTCACCGTTCTGGGGATCTCAAGCTCCACATCCTTCCCAAAGGCCGCCTCTTCAAACGTGATCTCCAAATCATAACGAAGGTCATCCCCCCGCGTGGGTCCGCTCCGTGAACGGGCCCCGAACCCGAAGAAATCGCCGAAGATATCCCCGAAAGAAGAAAAGATGTCCTCGAATCCCCGGAAGCCGGTAAATCCCGTTCCCTTGAGCCCGTCATGCCCGAACTGGTCGTAGATTTGACGTTTCTCGGGGTCGCTCAGAACCTCATAGGCCTCCGAGGCCTCCTTGAACCTCTCCTCCGCCTCCTTGTCGTCGGGGTTGCGGTCGGGGTGGTACTTGAGGGCCATCTTTCGGTAGGCCTTTTTAATCTCCTCCTGCGTTGCGTTTCTGGCAACCCCCAGGATTTCGTAATAGTCTCTCTCGATCATCTACGGTCACTTGTCGTATTCATCAAAGATTTTGCCGCTTCGCGCCTTCTCCACAACCTCGTCAAACTTCGGCCCGAGATCGACCCCTAACTCCTGGGCGCGTTTCTTCGCCCAGAGGCCGATGTTCCGGTCGTCTCTATAGTAGCTTTCGTCTCTTGGGGCCTGCGTGTCAATCTGGCTCAGCCTGTCCTGTTCACTTTGATGATAGGAGAACCTCGAGACGAGCTTCTTGACCTCCCGCCCCTGGCATCGGGGACATACAATCACCTTATCCTTTTCCCAAGGGAGGACGATCTCCGTAAACTGCGCGTGACACGAGAGGCATTCGTACTCGAAAAGTGGCATACTGTCTCTCCTAACCCTCTGTCGCTTCAGAGGATTCGACCGGCTCCCCTTTCGAGGATCCTTCCAGCTCAACGACCTCGGCCTTTTCAGACACATCCGGAAGGGTGGATAAAATCTTATCGACGTCCCGACGTTTAATATGGCCCCGCTTTAGTTGAAGTTTGAGAAAACGTTTGTCTTCCTTGAAAGACTCGCTCATCCACGCCATCGTTAGCCTCACTCCTCTTTCTTTGCTTTTTTCTCTGTGAGCTTTTTATAGGCCTCTTCAAACTTTTTGGTTTTCGACCTGTCCAGCCAGTAAACTTCTTTTCTCCCCTCGACCGAAAAGACGAAGGCCAGTCCGTCTTTCGTGGTGTTGAATGAAAGCTTACCCATCGATTTTCCATCCTTGTCGAAAAGCGCGACCCGGACGGGCGGGTTCAGCTCCGATTTCTTCGGGGCATTCTTCAGAAGCTTCGTATACTTGAGATCGCTCAACTCCCAAAGGAAATTCAACACATCGATGTTGGGGATTTTCTCCTCTTTTTCCCCTTTCTTCTTGTACCAGAGGGTCTTCTTTTTCACAAAGACAAAAGAATCCTTCTCTGTTTTGACCTCGACCTTGGCGACGTCCGTGTCTTCAAACTTCACGATCCTGCGATACTTGAGGTCAAAGGCGGTCTTGAACGTCTTTTCCACGTCCTTGACATCCAAAACGTAATACCATGCCGGCTCGTCTCCGAGGGCGATCCACTTATCTTTCACGCGGTAGAGCTTCAAACGCAACGGAGATTTTCTGTTTTTGGTGTTGATCTCAAAAAATATCACGGGAGATGCCGATGCCCCCGCCCGTTTCACGAAATCATCCTTGCTCAAGAATTCCTTGACGCGGAAACCGGACAGATCCCACAGCCAATTCTCAATGGCCCGGGTATCCGCGAGGACCTTTTCCGGTTTGAGTAGCTTCCAAGCATCCTCTTTTTCGTCCTTCTTCGCCTCGATGACGAGGTTTTTCCCCTTGTCCTCGTACTTGATACGGGTTACATCATCTATCTCATAATCCCAGACGTTCTTGTTCCTGAAATCATAGACCTTTTTGTCCAATTCCTTGAGGTAGCTGTTCTTTACGACCAGGACCGAGGGCTCCCCCTCCACCTTCACGTAGACGTGCTTGTCATCCCGGTTTTTACCGACGAGAATTACCGTGCTCTTTTCCGATTTCCCGGTTTTGGCCTCCTTTTCATCCTTCCCCTTCTTCCCTTTCTTCTCCGATGTCCAGGTCAGCGAGATCCTCATTCGAGGGCTTTCCCATCCAAACTCCTCCGGTTTCTGAGGCGGATTGTCCAGGAATCGCACCACCTTTTCATCCGTGGCCGTGGAGATAAATCCCTCGATCGCGTATCGATCCCCCTTCGTCTTGATGGGGGAGACAATCTCCCACTCATGCTTCTTTATCCTTCGAAGGTCGATCCTCTCTTTTCCCTTCTCGAAGTGAACCTTGACCACCTGGTCGGATTTGACAGGAGATACCTTCTTGAACCTGAAATCATAAAGGGTTTCTTTCAAAAGCTTCTTGGGATAGACCCAGACGAGAAGGACCGTTTTATCCTTTCCCTTCAGGGTATAGAAATAGCTGTTCGTCGGATTACTGTTACCAAACGTGGCCGTATAACTCTTCCCGTCCTTATCATACAGCGTCACATTTACCGGGTTTTTGGCAAGTCCAAAATCCGGGTCATCCCACTTGATATCCGACAGTTTTCTGAAGCTTTTCAGCCCGGTAAAGGCCTTGAGAAAGGCATTGACCGTTTTCTCGTCGGCATTCGTTTTTACGGGAGCGGTCACTGTCCAGCCCCCGCCCTTTTTCTCAAGAACAATCGTGGATTTTCCCTTTTTGTAAACAACCTTGGTGATGTCGGACTTTTTAACAGGAAAAATCTTTTCGCTAATCTCCTTTTCCTTCGCCTTCTTGCCCTGATATCTAACCTCGTAGAAGTAGTAATACCCCCCGAGCAAGGCAAGAACGATGATGCCAATGAGGGAACGCTTGAACCCGCTCATCCAGCGATCCTCCTTCTAATGAAGACGACGATTCCAAGTATGATGATGATGAGGGGAATACCTACCACGTTCACCCAGAAGGAGAACAGCCCCTGATTCCGTGTCAATGTCAGCGGCTGATTTTCAGGATTCTTCGGAGGGATGGCGATCAGGACATCCTTCTCCGCCAGCCAGTTGACCATGTTGAGGAAGAGAATGCCGTTGCCGTACAGGCCGAAATAGCTGTTCTCGGCGAAATCGGGATCCCCCACCACGACAAGCCGTGGGCGGCGTTTCTTTCTCAGCTTGCCGACCAGCTTGGTCATGCCCTGAGGAGTCACCTCACAGACGGCGGCCAGCGGCACGGGCCCCTTGAGATCCTGTCCCTTGTCGTAGCGCGCCTTGCCTTCCTCCAGGAGTTTCCTGTCCGTTTCCCCCCAGCTCGCCTCCCCGGTCTTGGCAAGCACCGTAAGGTTCCAGTTCATTTCCGCCTCTTTCCCCTTCATGACCTGGACGCTTCTCGCCGTCGGATAAAAGGTCATCATGTTGAAATTCCTCGTTATGGGATGCGTCCCGTAGGCGGCCACCACGGGCATGAGATAATCCCCGCCGAGGACCCGGCTCAACTTGTCCACAATCATGTTGTCACCGACGATGAAGCCAAAATCCTTCAAGAAACTGACGAGCCCCACAGAGGTATAGGGATTGATCAATACGAGGAGGTGCCCTCCCCTTTTCAGGTACTCCTTGAGGGCCGTCAGCTCGTGCTGGAGAAGTTCCACCTGCGGGTCGGCAATAACCAGCACATTCGCGTCTTTGGGAACCCCCTCATTCCGCGACAGGAGGAGGGTTTTGACCTCGTAATTCTTTTCTTCGAGGGACTTCTTGACCTGTGAATAGCCCGTCTTCCCAGAATTTTTCAGGTCCTTTTCCCCGTGACCCGTCAGGAAATAGATCTTTTTCTTCTTTTTCTGGGTGACTTTCACCAAGGCGTTGGTAATGGCTTCTTCATCCGTTTGGAGAATCTTCTCTTTCCTGTCCCCGCACAGGAAGACGAGGGTTCCGTAATTCCTCACGTCATACTGTTTGGCCTCCCCCGGATGCCGGTCGGGATCGATAATTTGGGGATGGATCTTCTTCGAGTGATAGGCATAGAGATCCAGGAGCTCCGCCACCTTCTCTTTCTCCTGCCCTTCCCTCATGAAGGCCTTGATATTCACGTCCTCCTTGATGTTCTTAATCACCTTCACGGACTGGGGAGAAAGGGAATGGATCTTGTTCGCGGTCAAATCAAACCGCTTGTTGTGACGATAGCTGATAAGCTGAATGACGACGAGTATCGCGAGCACGACAATACTGTAGATGAACGCATTGGTACCCAACCGCAACCGTCTTGAACCTCTACTTGAACGTTCTGTCTTGGCCATGATCTATCCCCTCCAACGCTTCGATTCGATAACCCTGCATGTCAAGAACAGGCAATAAAAGGTAAAAAGCAGATAAAACACCACATCTTTTATATCGATGACCCCCTTGGAAAAGCTCTCGAAGTGTCTCACCAGCGACAACTCATTGAGGATCTTGCCAAACAGGGGACCTGTAAAATTCGCCGCCCAACCGATGACCCAGAGGAGAAGGAGCAGGCCGAAGGTGATGATGGCCGCGATGATCTGGTTCTCCGTGGTGGAAGAGATGAAGATCCCCAGGGCGATAAAGGCCTCTCCCATCAGGATCAAGCCCAGATACCCTGCCAACACGGGCCCGAAGGGGAGTTCCGTCAGAGAACGGATGAAGATAACGTAGATAAGGGTCACGGCAATGGGGACGAGATAGACCACGGAAGCGGCGAAAAACTTCCCCATGAGGATATCCAAGTCTCTCAGGGGATAGGTAAAGAGGAGTTCCACCGTCCCGCTCTTCTTCTCTTCCGCGAAGAGACGCATCGTCAGCATGGGAATGATGAGCATGGCGATGATCCCGATATTCGCGAAAAAGGGTGAAATCAACCCCTCCGTCAGGTTCAGGCCCGAGACCATGTAGGGGTTCTGCATCGCCTGAAGACTGATCAGACTGTAGTAGGCGACGGTGCTGTAAAAGAAGTATCCCGAAAGGATGAGAAACATGGTAATAACCACGTAGGCGATGGGAGACAAGAAATACGAGCCAATCTCCTTTTTGAAAATGGGCGCGCTGTTAAGCATGATGTTCCTCCTGTGTCACCAGTTTCAAGAAGATCTCCTCGAGACTCATTTCGACGGTTTTGAGCTCGTAAAGTCCCAGTTGATTTTCGAAAACCGCTTGGGCAAGATCCCTGCGTATATCCTTATCAGGTTTCGTAATCACCTCATACTGTTTCACCTTCCCCTTCCTCTTTTGCTTGACCTCGATCACGCCGTCCACGTTTTCCAGGGTGCTCACGATCTTTTGAGGATCTCCCTCGATCTCCATGAGCACGACCAGTTGTTTCGATAGCTGCCGATTGAGGTTGTCCGGGGTATCGATGGCGGCAATCTTGCCGTCGTTGATGATGATAACCCGTTCGCAGATCATCTGAACCTCGGGAAGGATGTGGGTGCTGAGAATGACGGTGCGTTCTCCCCCCAGCTCTTTGATGAGCCTCCGGATTTCGACGATCTGTTTGGGATCCAGGCCGACCGTCGGTTCGTCCAGAATCAGGACCTCCGGATCACCCAGGAGCGCCTGTGCCAGCCCAACCCTTTGCCGGTACCCTTTGGAGAGCTTTCCGATGATGCGTTTCTGCATATCCCCGATTCCGCAAAGCTCGATCACATTGGCGACCTGCTGTTTGAGTTTGGGGGATTTTTTTATCCCCTTCACGCGCCCCACGAACTTGAGGTAATCGATCACGCGCATGTCCTTGTAAAGCGCCACATTCTCCGGGAGATAGCCAATCCGCTTCTTGACCTCCAACGGTTTTTCCGTGACGTCGTATCCCGCCACTTTGACCTTTCCGTCCGTGGGGGGGAAATACCCCGTCAAGACCCGCATGGTCGTGGTCTTCCCCGCGCCGTTGGGTCCCAGGAACCCGAGGATTTCACCCTTCTGCACCGTGAAGGAGATGTTTTCCACCGCCTTGATGTGTCCATAGCGTTTCGTCAAATTCTGGATCTCAATCATCGCATTCCCTCATACCTTTTGGTTGGCCTTTAAAAAAAACCGGCTTGCCACTATATACACTTCTCCCGCGAAATACATCACCGAATATAACCATGAATCCCCACCAGTCAAGAACGAAACGGCAAAAAAAGGGCGGGAAATCCCGCCCTTTTCGCGTTTTCAACGAGTTCCTATTTCAGGTGAATCAGCAACGGCGCGATCACCAGGGAAACCACCGACATCAACTTGATGAGAATGTTCATGGAAGGTCCGGAGGTGTCCTTGAAGGGGTCCCCGACGGTGTCGCCGACGACGGCGGCCTTGTGGTTATCGGACCCTTTCCCGCCGAAGTGTCCCTCCTCGATATATTTCTTCGCGTTGTCCCAGGCACCGCCGCCGTTGGCCATCATCAGGGCAAGCATGACACCGGTAAGGGTCGTTCCGGCCAGGAGTCCGCCAAGGGCCTGAGGCCCAAGGATGAATCCCACCAGGATGGGAACGATCACCGCCGTCAAGCCCGGAACGACCATCTCCTTCAAGGCCGCCACGGTGCTGATGGCCACGCACGATTCGGGATCAGGCTTCGCCTTCCCCTCCATCAGGCCGGGGATCTCGCGGAACTGGCGGCGGATCTCTTCCACCATCTTGAACGCGGCTTTCCCCACGGAGGTCATGGTGAGGGCCGCCACGAAGAAGGGAACG